>NZ_JBHLWN010000061.1:0-12871 GCF_042432825.1 Paenibacillus chartarius
CTTTTAATTGCTCAATACGAGTTTAAATTGCTGGTAAACGACTTTATTTGCTTGTTACATACAGTTCTTTAACTTACCAACCCTTACTCCACCGTCACGCTCTTCGCCAGGTTCCGCGGCTTATCTACGTCATGCCCAAGAGCCAGCGACGCATAGTAGCTCAACAACTGCAGCGGCACGACGGACAATGCAGGGGACAGCAGGTCAAGCGTCTTAGGCACATAGAAAACCTGATCAACCGATTTCGCCAGCTCCTCTTCACCTTCAGCCGCAATACCGAAGACGTTTGCTCCGCGCGCCTTGACTTCCTTGATGTTGCTGACCGTCTTCTCGAACAAGTCCGACTGGATCGCAAGCGCGATAACCGGGATGCCCTCTTCGATCAGTGCCAGCGTACCGTGCTTCAGTTCCCCCGCTGCATACGCTTCGGAGTGGATGTACGAGATCTCCTTCAGCTTGAGCGATCCTTCAAGCGCTACGGCATAATCCAGACCGCGGCCGATGAAGAACAAGTCTTCATGCTCGGCGATTTGCTTCGCATAGCTCTCGATAGCCGATGAATCCTTCAAAATCGCTTCCACCTGCTCAGGCAGCTTACGCAGCCCAGCAATGGTTTCGGCGATTTCGTCCGCGGATACCGTACCCAGCGTTTGCGCCAAGTAGAGACCCAGCAAGTAGAACGCGATCAACTGCGAAGTGTATGCTTTTGTCGAAGCAACGGCAATCTCCGGACCTGCCCATGTCGTAATCACGTCATCCGCTTCGCGGGCCGCCGAGCTGCCGACAACGTTCGTAATCGCCAGTACACGGGCGCCGCAGCGCTTTGCTTCGCGCAAAGCTGCGAGGGTGTCTGCCGTCTCACCGGACTGGCTTACGACGATCACCAGCGTATCCTTCGTAATGATCGGCGTACGGTAACGGTATTCCGAAGCTACGTCCGTCTCAACCGGAATCCGTGCAAGCTTCTCAATTACATTTTTACCGATCAGGCCGGCATGATACGCCGTACCGCAAGCCACAATATGGATGCGGCTGATCGCTTGGATATCTTCCTTCGACATATTCAGCTCGTTCAGAACAACACTGCGGCCGTCCGCCGAAAGGCGGCTGCCCATCGTGTCACGGTAAGCCTTCGGCTGCTCGTGAATTTCTTTGAGCATAAAGTGATCGAATCCGGCCTTTTCCGCTGTAATAATATCCCAATCGACATGGAAGATTTCCCGGGAAATGAAGTTTCCTTCCAAAGTCATCAGTTCGACAGCATCTCGTGTCAAAACAGCCATTTCGCCGTCGTTCAGGATGTATACGTTGCGCGTATGCTCCAGAATCGCCGGAATATCGGAGCCGATAAAGTTCTCGTTCTCACCGACACCGATGATCAGCGGGCTTGCATAACGAACTGCTACCAGTTTATCCGGCTCATACTCGGTCAGTACCCCGAGAGCAAATGCGCCCGTCATCCGCTTCACTGCGTCGCGCACGGCTGCAACGATATCGCCTTTGTACAGGCTGGCCACGAGGTGGGCAATGACTTCCGTGTCGGTCTCGGACACGAATACACGGCCTTCCGCGATCAGCTCTTCCTTCAGTGCCAAATAGTTCTCAATAATACCGTTGTGGACAACCGAGAACTTCATCGAATTATCCGTATGAGGATGCGAGTTGACATCCGACGGCTTGCCGTGCGTCGCCCAACGGGTGTGGCCGATACCTGCAGTGCCTTCCAGCGGCTTCTTCTCCAGCTCGGATTCCAGCACGGCCAGACGGCCCTTCGCTTTCTTCACTTGCAGTCCGTCCTTCGTGAACACTGCCACACCGGCCGAATCGTAACCTCTATATTCAAGCTTTTTCAAGCCTTCAGTTAAAATCTCCTGCGCATTCCGATCACCAATATAGCCAACAATACCGCACATAGTCGATTACCTCCGTTATAGGACATGATGCGCTCGGGACTACCAAAGTCCCTACTTATTCACTTGGCAGTCCCGAACGGATAAATGTAAACAGCTCCAATTACACAACAAAACAAAGCCTTTCATCAAGAGTGATGCTGAAGTCCTGTCAGCCCGGTCGCCCGCGGCCTTTTGCCCTTCAGCTTACGGCGCACTCTACGCACCGGAAGGTCCCCGCCGAATCATTCGAACACCTTCACCTCGTCAACTTCGCTCATACCGGCACCCATCGCTCGCAAGCAAGCCGCATCGGTTCACCGCGCCAAGGCGAAGTTCTGGCGCTTTTGTTGCCGAAACCCCGATCCACCTTTCTATCTCAAAGTCACATAGTAACATCATATGCATTCTGGGCGCTTTGCGCAACTATGAATTTTCACCATATTTCCATCCAAAGTCTCAAATAGACGGAAAAACCCCCGGTACGATAGACCTACATCGTTACCGGGGGCCTCAGTCAAAATTTTCTTTAGGCAAGCTCCCGGCGAATCACATCGGCGATCTTGCTGACATAGGCCTCTACTTGTTCCTTTTCAGGTCCCTCCGCCATAACGCGAATGAGAGATTCCGTGCCGGACGGACGAACGAGTACCCGGCCATTGTCGCCCAGCTCAGCCTCGACCTCGCGGATCGCCGCGGCGATCGCTTCGTTATCCTTCCAGCGGCTCTTATCCGCTACGCGAACGTTGACCAGCTGCTGCGGATACTTGCGCATAATGCCCTTTAGCTCACTCAGCTTGGAACCTGACGCCGCGAGCGTGTCCGCCAGCTGGAGCGCCGTCAGAATGCCGTCTCCGGTCGTATTGTAATCCAGGAAAATCACATGCCCGGACTGCTCCCCGCCCAGATTATAACCGCCCTTGCGCATCTCTTCCATCACGTAGCGGTCGCCGACAGCCGTTTGCGT
Source organism: Paenibacillus chartarius (assembly GCF_042432825.1). Classification (NCBI taxonomy): domain Bacteria; kingdom Bacillati; phylum Bacillota; class Bacilli; order Caryophanales; family Paenibacillaceae; genus Paenibacillus; species Paenibacillus chartarius. The sequence continues at coordinate 2,857 of NZ_JBHLWN010000061.1, forward strand.
CGCTTTCAGCCCCGCCTTCTCGATCCCCTTAAAGAAGCCGATGTTGCTCATTACCGTCGTAACGATCGTGCTATGCTTGAGCTTACCCGCTTGATTCATCGCATATCCGCAAATGCTGAGAATATAGTCTCCGTCAACTTCGGCCCCTGTCTCATCGATTGCGATCAGTCGATCGGCGTCACCGTCGAAGGCAAGTCCAAGATCGGCGCCCTGCTTAAGCACTTCTTGCTGCAGCAGCTCCGGATGCGTCGAGCCGCAGCCTTCGTTAATGTTCAAGCCGTCCGGCGAAGCCCCGATCGTCACGACCGTTGCGCCAAGCTCGCGGAATACGCGCGGCGCAAGCTCATATGCGGCCCCGTTCGCGCAATCGAGCACGATCTTCTTGCCGCTGAACGATTGCGATACGGTCGATTTCAGGAACTCGATATATTCATATTTCGCTTCTTCATTCAAAGTTACCGTACCGATGCCGCTGCCCACCGGACGCGGCAGCGTATCGACTTCCGCATCGAGCAGCTCCTCGATCTCAAGCTCCGTCTCATCAAGCAGCTTGAAGCCGTCACCGCCGAAAAACTTAATCCCGTTATCTTCTACCGGATTGTGCGAGGCGGAAATCATTACTCCTGCGTCCGCCTTCATCTTCCGGGTTAAGTAAGCGACGGCCGGTGTCGACACAACGCCAAGCTGAATGACGTCAGCGCCGATGGACAGAAGCCCCGCGACAAGCGCCGACTCCAGCATCAAGCCGGATATCCGGGTATCTCGTCCAATCACGACCTTAGGACGCTCCACTTGTCCAGCCAGGACGTATCCGCCGCAGCGGCCAATCTTGTAAGCAAGCTCCGGAGTCAGCTCGCGATTCGCAACGCCGCGTACTCCGTCCGTTCCAAAATATTTCCCCATAAGTGTATTAGCTCTCCTCTGTCTATCTTTTTGTGTTTTTCCATCATACGCCCATGAGGCGGAAATGGTGTATCGGCAATTCTGTTACTGCCCGGCGGCAGGTGTGCCAGTACTAGCTGCGGGAGTACCGGCGTCTACGCCAGGGTTACCTGTCCCGGTATCGCCGCCGGTCGCCGGCGTACCGCCGGCTGCGCCGCCCGCGGCAGCCCCGTCGCCTGTCACTCCGGCTCCAGCCCCTACACCTGCTCCCGCCGCTCCGGGCTTCGCCTCAATCTCTACCGTGGCCCGAAGCTCCGGCGTGAGCCCCCGCTGCACGAACGCCGGCAGGTTGAGCATAACCGGTACATCATGCCGCCCCGGCGGAAGATTACTGACGTTGACGAGCGCTTGAATATCCTGCTGCGACAAGCTGTCGAGAATGGATTGCGCGCCGTCCAGCAGCAGATTCACATGCCCCGTCTCCGGCACCGCGATCTTCGTATCATAGGCGTCATTTTGCCCGATGATCGTCAGCGGCACATTCTCGAAAGCCTTCGTCGTCGTCGGCACAATTTCGACGCGGACCTTCAGCTGCGGAGGATCGACTTGCGTTACCGCCCCCCTCAGCGGCATCGTCATGCTCAGCTCTTTCGATTCGCTCAGCCCCGTCAAATCGATATCCGGCCCCTGGTAAAACTCCAGCTTATCGACATTCTCCTGCGTTCCGTATACCGTAACCTTGTCCTTTTCCGGCGTAACGCTGGCGACACTGAAGCCCTTGGCGGGAATGCCGATATATTTGAGCTGAAGCGGCACCGTCTTGAAGGGGCTGGTGATCGGCACCTCAACGTCAACGACTGCCGGATTAATATCGACTGTCAGCTCTCGGCCGTTCTGCCCGATCGCCTGCAGCTTCACCTGCTTCGACACCGCCGAAGTCGCTTTATCGACGTTGATCTCCCCGACTACGCTGTCGACTTCATCCAAGCGGGAAGCCGGCAGCGTCACATTTACTTTATTCGGCTTCACGATCGGTTGCCCGGCCTTTAGCCCGGTGCCCGGCGTCCCTCGTACGTTAATGACGACAGGCACCTCTTTACGCTCCTGTTTCTCCAGCGTGACCTTCACTCGATCCGGAATAATTTGAACCTCGACGGAAGAAGGAAATCCGATCGCCTGAAGCGGCAAAGTATGCTCGCCCTCCTTGACGTTCGTCAGATCAAGGACGACTTGGTAGCTGACCGTACTCACCTTGCGGAGCGCGCTGTCCCTGCCCTTCAGCAGCACCGTAACCTTCGACGGCTCCATCGACGAGATCAAATATTGACCGGCATCATATTTGGGCGTAATGCTCACTTCATTGATTTTATCTTCGCGAATGCCGCTCGACACCGACGTAGTGCCTGTGTTCATTTCCTCCAAATGCACAATTCCCCACAGCATAATCCCCAGGATCAGCGCAACCACACGTACGACGTTCGTATTGCCGAGCCACTTATCCATCCTGCTTGCCCCTCCATTTCCAGAAAGGGTACTTGTCCGTCGTCTTCTTCGGCTTCAGCTCGGCAAACAGCTTGTCAATCAGCGCATCCTCCTGCACATCCCGCAAAATGTGACCGTTCAGCGTCACCGACATTTGTCCCGTTTCCTCCGAGACGACGACGCACATTGCATCCGATACCTCGCTCATGCCGATCGCAGCGCGGTGACGCGTTCCTAGCTCCTTGCTGATGAACGGATTTTCCGACAACGGCAAATAACAGCCTGCCGCCATAATTTGTCCGCCGCGAATAATGACCGCCCCGTCATGAAGAGGCGTATTCGGTATGAAAATATTAATGAGCAGCTCCGAAGAAATCCGCGACTCCATCGGCGTACCGGACTCGATATAATCCGTGAGGCCCGTCTCCTTCTCGAATACGATCAGGGCTCCGATCTTTCGCTTGGCCAGATGGGATACGGCCTTGGCTACCTCATCGATGCGCTCGTTAATCGCCTGATCTTCCTCCGAAAAGCCGCGGCTGAACAGCTTGCCCCGTCCGAGCTGCTCGAGAGCTCTCCGAAGCTCCGGCTGAAATATGATAATCAAGCCCACAACGCCGAATGTAAACATCTGACTCATCATCCACTGCAGCGTCTTCAGCTCGAACAACGTGCTTAGCACCCATGCGCCGACAACGACAATGATGCCTTTGAGCAGTTGAATCGCTCTCGTTCCACGAATGAGCAGAATGAATTTATATATGACATAACTGACTATCACGATATCTACAACATCGTTGATCGAAAATCCATCCAGAAAATCCACCCGGAGTCCCCCTCACGGCCCGTTGAACCACGCTGTTTTCTCTCTCTGTCTATGTTACATGATACCATATTCACAGCAAAAATCCTCCCCTTCTTTGTGAAGAAAGGGAGGAACTTTCAATGAAGCGATCTCAATGGGTAATCGCCGTCGCCCAATCGTTCAGCTTGTACCAGACGTAGTCCAGAGCCTGATCGACTTTCTTGTATTGTCCAGCGATCCGTGCCGTTGATGCCATATTCACCGTACCGTCGATCACAGTCAGATTGCCGCTAACCTCGCCTTCGACCTGCACTTCTCCGCCTTGCACCATTAAGTTGCCGCGCACCGTCTGTCCGGCCGGTACGATAACCGTATTGCCGCGAATTTGCACATGCTCCAGATCCGTTCCTTTGACGATCAGCTCCGAATCCTCGTTCCACATGGTAGCGAAGCTGGTCAGCATGACCAATGCGAACACCGCCGCGACCGACGCGGCCGGATGGCGCCGCACCCAGCGCAGCCAAGCACCGCGCCGCTTCGGCATCGGAATGCCGTTCATGATCCGGGCTGTCAGGTCGCCCGGTACGGGCACCGGCGTCAAGGAGCGGACGAGCGCTTCCGTTCTCTCGAATTGTTCGAACATGGCTCGGCAGTCCCTGCATGTCAACAAGTGCTCTTTAAGCTTAGCGGCTTCAGGGCCGCTCAAATCCCCGTCCAAATATTCGTGCATCCAAGGGATGGCATCTTTGCAGTTCATATTTGAGGCCACTCCTTTCCTTCCAGAGACCTAGTGTATTATCATACGTAAGGATGATTACGCGCGTTTCAAAAAAAATCAGTCCATTTTTTCTTCTCCAGCTTCTCCAGCTGCTTGCGCAGAAACTCCCGGCCGCGATGCACCCGTGTCTTGACTGTCGTTACCGGCATATCCAGCACGTCACCGATCTCCTGCAGCGACATGTCCTGCAAATAACGAAGCACAACGACCGATTTGTATTTGTCCGGCATCGCCTCGATCGCCCCCCGGATATGCTGCTGCGTCTCGGACAGTATCACTTGATCTTCAGGCAGCGCTTCGTCGCTGGCCAGCATCGAATACCAGTCTCCGCCGTCGCCTTCCGGCAGCTCCGCATCAAGCGAATAATTCGGCTTTTTCTTACGCAGCCTGTCGATACATAAATTCGTCCCGATCCTAAAAATCCACGTCGAAAACTTTTGCGTTTCGTCGTATCGATTCAGATTCAAATACACGCGCAAGAACGTCTCTTGTACCGCATCCTCCGCTTCCTGGCGATTACCTAGCATTCGGTACGCCAGGTGATAAATTTTGTCCTTATACAGCTGGACCAGCTCCTCGAAAGCGGATCGGTCACCGTTTCGTGCAAGCTTCGCCAACCGCGTTTCAACTGTGTGCACGGATCTACTCCTCCAACCCGGATGACGGCCTCGCTGCAGCAGCGTTCGCCGTGCTATCCCCTTCTAGTCCATACGTGCTTCCTTCACATTTGGTTTCAACTCCGCCGCTACGATCCCCAGTAAAATGAGCAGCATACCGAGCCACTGCATCACGCCTACAGGCTCACCGAGTATCACATATGCTGCAATAATCGCTACCGGCAGCTCCACCGAGCCAATCATCGCCGATAACGAGCTGCCGATGCGCGGAATCCCGACATTGAACATAATCGTTGGAAGCACTTGCCCGAACAATCCGATCAGCAGCCCCCATGAAAGCAGAGGCACCCAATGCTCGGAATGAATGTACGTCAAAGGCGGATATAAAATAAACAGCACCGGCAGGGTAGCCGTCTGCATCAGCGCCGATTTCATGAACGGATCCATATCCGTCTTGACCCGGCCGGCAAAGAATAAGAACGTGCTGTACGTCATAGCCGACAACAGCCCGAACATAATCCCTTTAATACTGACGCGGCTCCAATCCGAAGTAAATAAATCTACCGCAAGAATAGTCCCTGCCAAAATTACCGCGATCGCTCCGATCTGACGGCGTGTCGGGGCGCGTCTGGAGACGACGCTGTCCATCGCCATAGTGATCCATGTAAATTGAAACAGCAGCACGATAGCTAAAGAAGCATTCAATTCGGAGAGCGCAATATTATAAAATACCGTCGTCATCAGCAGGCCGAAGATCCCTACCAAACTCAGCTTTATCCACGGCCCCCGGAACGGATTCGTCCAGGCTGAGCGCACACAAAGTACGACGACCCACAGCATAAGTGTTCCGACAGTAACCTGGGATAGTGTTACTTGTCCGTCGTTAAACCCTGCTTCATAGACAAGCTTAATACAGGATGACAGTATCCCGTAGCTGGATGCTCCGATGATGACGGCCAAGATGTAAAACCAGCGGAAGCTATTCATATCGACATGCATATTCCTTTCCGGCGTGCTGTGTCATATTCGAATCATTTGAACAAGCAATATTCTTAGTATGCCAGCTTTCCGCAATATTTTCCAGTCATATGAAAAGGCCATCCGTCCCGAAAGACGAATGGCCTTATTGGATTAGCCGGTATTTCGAAGCCCCGCGGCAATTCCGTTAATCGTAAGCAATACCTCGCGCAGCAATTCCGCGTCGTCTTCATTCTTGTCACGCAGAGAACGCAGCTCGGTGAGAAGCTCGACCTGTAAATAGCTCAGCGGATCTACATAAGGATTGCGGAGCCGGATCGACTCTTGAATGACCGGTACGTTATCCAGAATGTCCTGTTGACCCGAAATATCCAGCAGCAGGTTGGAAGTGAGTTCATATTCCTGTTCGATCAAGGAGAAAATACGGTTCGCTACCGCTTGATCCTTAATCATGCGGCCGTACTCTTTGGCGATCAACAGGTCGGCTTTGGCCAGCGCCATCTGCAGACTGTCGATCATTGAACGGAAATATGGCCACTGCTCATACATTTCCTTAAGCTTCTGAAGGTTTTCCGATTTGCCCTGTACGAAGCTCTGCAGCCCCGTACCGGCGGCATACCATGCCGGAAGCAGATAACGGCTCTGTGTCCAAGCGAACACCCAAGGGATCGCTCTAAGGTCCTCAAAGCGGTCGCTGTTCTTCCGCTTGGATGGACGGGAACCGATGTTCAGCTCACCGATCTCCGGCAGCGGAGTCGATTCCTTGAAGAACGTCAGGAAGTCCGGGGCGCGGAAAATAAGATCCTGATACTTCCGCTGCGCGTTCTCCGAAATCAGCTTCATGATCTCGCTCCATTCCGGCTCCGACGGATGCGTCTGCGGATTGCGCGACTGAACCGCTGCCGTAATGAGCGCCGATGTGGCTTGCTCCAAGCTTCTGTAGGCGATTGGCTGCAAGGAGTAGCGGGACGACAATACTTCGCCCTGCTCCGTAATCTTAATACCGCCGCCAAGCGTATCCGCAGGTTGAGCAAGAATGCTTCGGTTGAGCGGCATTCCTCCGCGTCCTAAAGCTCCGCCTCGGCCATGGAAGAACTTCAGCTTGACCTGATGCGACTTCCCGACTGCCGTAATGTTGCGCAATGCCATCCGCAGCTCCCAATTCGCTGTCAGCATGCCGCCGTCCTTATTGCTGTCGGAATAACCAAGCATGATTTCCTGAAGCGGAGCTTCATCGTCCAAGCTGCCACGGAATGCGGGAATGGCAAACAATGTATTCATAATCTCCGGTGCGGCATGCAAATCGTCAATGGTTTCGAACAGCGGCACTGACTGAATCGTGCAAGTCACTTTTCCGTTCGACTCGCGGCGGTACAACCCGGCTTCTTTAGCGAAGACGAGCACCTCCAGCAAATCGCTGGCGCCTTGCGTCATACTGATCAGATAGCTTTGAATGCAGCTGCGGCCGAACTCTTTCTGAGCTTTGGCAATCGTTTTGTAAACATTCAAGCATTCCTGCGTCGAGTCCGAATAATCGAGATATAGCGAAGTGATCGGACGCGGATCGTTCAGTACGTCGGTCAGAAGCTTGATTTTTTCTTCCTCCGACAGTGCTGCATAGTCCGGCGTAATGCTCATCTTGGCCATAATCTCGGTCATGGCGTTCTCATGCTCTTTGCTGTGCTGACGAATATCGAGAGTAGCAAGGTGGAAGCCGAACAGCTCCACTTGACGAACCAGCTTTGCAACATAATTATCCGCTACATAATCCGCATAATGGGAACGCAGGCTGCGTTCGATAATGAGCAGATCCTTAACAAACTCCGCGGGAGACGAGTATTTTCGCTTCTCATCAACGGAAGAATCACCCGCATTGTGAATTTTCTCAATCATGTAGGTGACTTTAATTCGATACGGTTCCTTCGCATTGCGCCATACATCGGCCTGCTTCAGCTCCATCTGCTCGCGGTCATCCTGAATGGATTGGAGCAGTTCGTCACTGACATTCACGATGTTCTGGCTGAAGCTCACGTGCGACATCAGCTCGCGAAGAGTCTCTTCATATTTCCTGAGAGCGAGCTGACGCTGTAAGCCGAGGGTTTCCCAAGTCACGTTGGCAGTTACGGACGGATTGCCGTCACGGTCGCCGCCGATCCAGGAGCCGAAGCGAAGGAAGCCTGGGACGTGCCATTTCTCATCCGGGTAATATTTGGTCAGGCAGCGCTCCAGCTCGTAGTATACTTCCGGAAGAACGTCGAATAACGTTTCATCAAAGAAGTACATGCCGTTGCGTACCTCATCGATAACGGTCGGCTTTCTGTCGCGAAGCTCATCCGTCTGCCAAAGCGTCAGCACTTCGCCGACCAGCTTCTCTCTCAGCTGTTCCCGCTCACGATAGGTAAGGGTCGGATTGTCCAGCTTCATCACATCTTGTGCGATACGCTGATGGATATCCAAGACAACGCGCCGCATCGCTTCTGTCGGGTGAGCGGTCATTACCAGCTCAAGAGACATCGCCTGAAGAATCTCCTTGACTTCTGCTACGGGAATATTTTTGTTACGAAGCTCTTGAACAATACTCTCGATGGATCCGGGCTGTACCGTCTCCCCGGAGCTGTGCTCGTAATCCCGCTTGCGCCGGATGCGATGATTCTGCTCGGCTATATTGACTAGCTGAAAGTAAATTGCGAAGGCACGGATAACTTGATGACGTACCCCCGGCTCAAGCGTACGAACCGTGTTCTTGAATTCATCATATATTTCCGGGACGAACTGCGCACGAAGCGACTTACTCATCTCGCGGATTTTCTCGACGGTATCTAGCAGCTCGTGGCCGCCTTGGTGCACCAGCACTTCCCCGAGAATATGACCCAGAAAACGGACGTCGCGACGAAGCAAATTGTTCGTCGTGCTTTTGGACAGCGCATTGACTGTTTCCGGCATGTTCACACCTCATATTCTTATCGTGCTCTATTGCTTTAAAGCAATTTCATTCATTATATTTTATCATAATCCACATCGGTGATGTAGCTTTTTTTCAAGAAAGTTTCAAAAAAAAAGCATACAAAGCAAAAAGGACCTTATTTGGTCCTTTTTGCTTGTCATTGAAGCGGGTGATGGGAATCGAACCCACGCTACCAGCTTGGAAGGCTGGAGTTCTACCATTGAACTACACCCGCATATTAACCCACAAAAGTACGAATAGCTTCAAAGCAAATTCGGTCACTGTTGCCGGGGCAAAACATAATGGTCGGGACGACACGATTCGAACATGCGACCCCCTGGTCCCAAACCAGGTGCTCTACCAAGCTGAGCTACGTCCCGTAGTATGGAATTGATCTAAATGGCGTGCCCTGAGAGATTCGAACTCCCGACCTTTTGATTCGTAGTCAAACGCTCTATCCGGCTGAGCTAAGGGCACATATGGAGCGGAAGACGGGAATCGAACCCGCGACCCTCGCCTTGGCAAGGCGATGCTCTACCGCTGAGCCACTTCCGCATGCGGTATTATTAAAGTGGTGCGCGTAGAGGGACTTGAACCCCCACGGTCGCCCGCCAGATCCTAAGTCTGGTGCGTCTGCCAATTCCGCCATACGCGCTTATAACGTGAGCCATGTAGGACTCGAACCTACGACACCCTGATTAAAAGTCAGGTGCTCTACCGACTGAGCTAATGGCTCATATACTGGGGATCAAGGATTCGAACCTTGGCATGACGGAGTCAAAGTCCGTTGCCTTACCGCTTGGCTAATCCCCAATATCGTGGTGCCGCCGAGAGGAATTGAACCCCCAACCTACTGATTACAAGTCAGTTGCTCTGCCAATTGAGCTACAGCGGCATATGATGGTGGGCGCTGACGGGATCGAACCGCCGACCCTCTGCTTGTAAGGCAGATGCTCTCCCAGCTGAGCTAAGCGCCCATGTTAATGGGTCCCCGCAAAGTAATCGGAATATGCTTTATCAGCCTAACGTCACTTTGTGGGGATAAGTAGTGACCCGTAGGGGATTCGAACCCCTGTTACCTCCGTGAAAGGGAGGTGTCTTAACCCCTTGACCAACGGGCCCCATAAGCTTCCAACCGGGATCGAACCGGTGACCTCATCCTTACCATGGATGCACTCTACCTACTGAGCTATGGAAGCGTGGCTCCCCGAACAGGACTCGAACCTGTGACAACTCGATTAACAGTCGAGTGCTCTACCAACTGAGCTATCAGGGAATATCGCTTGGCGGCGTCCTACTCTCCCAAGACCCTGCGGTCTAAGTACCATCGGCGCTGGAAGGCTTAACGGTCGTGTTCGGGATGGGTACGCGTGGTTCCCTTCCGCCATTACCACCAAACGTTTGCTTTGTTTCAGGGAGTTGCACCCTGAAAACTAGATACGAAACAGTTTGCGTAGATTCTTTGGTTTTGTTATTTGGATAAGCCCTCGACCGATTAGTATTCGTCAGCTCCACGCATTGCTGCGCTT
>NZ_JBHLWN010000062.1:0-43504 GCF_042432825.1 Paenibacillus chartarius
CTTCTGCCTCATTCACCCCTCATTCAGACTCAGAACACCTGCTTAATTCCGAGCCTCTATATTCTCAGATAATACAAAGAAGCACGATAATATCAATTTTCCATGCTTGGCCAGATCGACACCTTGACGGTGACGATGCTGGAGCAGACAAGTAATACGAAGTAGCGTATAGTAGGAGTAGTTGAAAACGTATTCCAGGAGGCTACAGCCATGTCACAGGAGATTTGATTAACCTGCCGGTCAAAGATGTTGAGAGGTCCACTTGGGTTCCATGCGGTGAGCTTTGGTAACGAGAGGGCCAAGCTTGACATAGGCCAAACAACGATATTGCTGTTCCCGGATGCGGCGTTTGAGCAATTTACAGGCTCAAAAACCGCAGATACCTCCCATAGCGCAGAAGTAATATTTTCCGTTGGCGCTAAAAGCAGAGAAGAAGTAGATGCCCTTATTCAAAAAGTAGAGCTTGCCGGAGGATGCATCTTTGGCAAGCCGAGTGAAATAGACGGCTGGATGTACGGCGCAGGATTTGCCGACCTGGACGGTCACCGCTGGAACCTGCTGTATATGGATGAAAGCAAACAGCCGAAACGCTAATATGGAAGTACACATATTGGAACCAACCTCCCGTTAGCGGAACGAGGCCGCGGGAGCCGCCGCGGCTTCATTGTGCCGTTATAGCCGGCTCACGCATCAGTTAGTTCAGTCTAAATTTTTATTGTCCCGTGTAGCCACCATTCTACATACTTGCTTATTGTTGGCGCAACCCACTGCCGACTATCGTTTTCATGGTTCCATACAAACACGTCATCTTTGCACGCTCCCTTTCCAAGCACCGGAAAACAAAATAAGTCCCCGATTCCGCTATCCGCAAAAAAGATCAGGTTATCGAATGGCATATAATGTTCTTTGAAGTAATCGTCCCGATACCTCATGTTTTCATTCATAATTTCATCTATAGACCAGATCAGTCCCAAATCGTAACATCCCTTTAATCCATTTGTCTCCAACAGAATTTCTTTCAATTGTTGGGGCAGCACCGCGCTAAGCTGCTCTTCAACTTTTGCAATCTCATTTAGCGATGCTGGATTATGAAACGTACAATCCTCTGAAACACCCTTGAAAAATTCAACCCACATACATTCTCCTCCGCCGACAGCTACATAACCAGCTTTTCATATCCCGTCGTAGTTCAACATTCGATAGACCTTTTTTCTTGAAGTGCTTTCGAAATTTTGCAGACAACGTAACCCACAATGCTTCCAAATAAATTTAATAACACATCGTCAATATCAGCTATCCCGAGATTTGCAGTGTATTGGATGGAATATCCAAAGGAACTATGCCATTTCCCCTTGAAAAATAAATGTTCCCGTAACATGCCTTCTTGGGTCATTCCGATTTTCTCCATAACTCTTGACGAAGCAGCATTTTCAGGTCTGCACGTTGCGAAAATCCTGTGAAGTCTGAGATCGGTAAACCCAAATTTGCACAAGGCATATGCGGCTTCCGATGCATATCCAAGCCCCCCAATACTGACGATGTAAGCAATATCCAAGTGCCGCCTGCGAAGGTTCACCGATATGCAGCCCGCACCCTCCAATTAATGAACCGCTTTCTTTGAGGGTGATAGCTAACTAGTAAATCTCTCTAGGCTGTTGTTTCTGAGACCTTATCATTCTGTCTAAATAGTCTTTTGTTGCGGCCTCCGAGTTTGGCCCCCATTCCATAAAGCGTACTAGGTCGGCATCGGAAGCATAGGCATGAAACTGTTCCCAGTCATCCTTAGTAAATTCCCGTAAAATCAGTCGGTCTGTCTTAAGCAGCATAATAACCTCCCCGTAGCACGGCTAAGAAACAGGAATATCAACTCAGGACACCGGCTCTCCGCTCGAGGGATTACTCAGAAGTTATGCATGGGTTGAAAGGAAAACCTTAGGCAGTTACTGTACGATAAATCTAATATACCATAAAATGTAATTCTCTTGGTGTGGCGCCATACTATGATTTTTAAATTAATAATTGGAAATTCAATTGATAGCTTTATAGGAATCATTATTTTTCTCCCGTAAACGAAAATAGCGCCGCCCACAGGGACGACGCTCGTTTTTCGCTTCCAGTAGCCTTAATGAACCGGCTCCGTCTCAAACAAAATTTCGTCAATCGGCTCGTTCTTTACCATCATCGTCACATTAAACGAATCATAATCTTTCTCTTTATCCAGCTCTTCCATCAGCAGCATCGCGATCAGCTCGCGGTCGTCGGCGCCGCCCGGTTCCCGGAAGTCGATAAATCCTGTCAACTGGCGGTGGCTAATATCGACCGTTGCCGTACCGATCGGCAAGCCGCCGCGGGACTGCTGATATATTTCGTAGGTCAGCACATCCCCGTCGTCCCGCACGAGCACGATGTTGTAATCGTCACGGTCACCCTCGAACATCGCCTCATCCTCTTCTTGGCCGAGCAGGTCGTTTCGCTTCAGCTCGATGGAATCGACCAGCTCTTCCTCGAACATCATAACCAGCTGAAACGATTCCACATCATGCTCGTCAAAATCGTTCACGATAAGCCGTGCGGCTTCATCAATCTCTTCCTCAACGGGGTCGTACACCCAATCCACCGTACCGGACACATCGCGGCCCCGTATCGAGAGCAGCGCTTCGGCGACCAAATCCTGATGCCTGTCATAGATTTGATATTCGACCCGGCCGCGTTCTTCATGGACGATGATCAGCTCGAAGCCGAGCCCCTCCGACTCGTCATCGGCATAAATCGTCTCCGTCAGATCGTCTTGGTAAGAATCCATGGCGGACAGTTCCCCGTCATCCTCCACCCAATCGAAGTCGTTCTCTTGGCCTAGCTTGACAATGACTCGTTCGTAAGGAGCATAAGTTACGATCACATCGCAAGCTTGAACCGACAATGCTTCGGCCAGCGCCTCTACATGCCGCTGAACGCGATCCAGAACAAGAGGCTTCGACTCCTCGTCAAGCTCCTCCGCTTCGAGCTGCACGGCTCCCGTCAAGCGATCGTTTTCCCGGTATACGAGGGTCATATTCCCGACGTATCGATCGTCGTAGACGATGTCGAGCGTCTCTCCGCCAGACGTTTTCAAATCAGGTCTAAGCAACCATTGAGCCATAGTGAACAGCTCTCCCTTCCGCTTCGGATTCTTTCTGTAGAATACCCAAGAGCGGCAGGTTTATAACAAATATTTCAAAAGAAGGCGAGCTTAGACCGGAGCTCCGTCCTGTGCGCGCTGAGCGGCACCAGGCTGATCCGTCTCCGCCCCATTTTCGCTGCTAACCGTACGGTCCTCAGTTCCTCTCGGCAAGGCTAGCTGCGCCATCGGCGGAATCGGCTGAACCGGCGGCATCCCGGAATTCGGCATACCGGCCGGCTGAGTACCCTCATGAGGAATCGTCCCTGCCGGATTGACCGCCGTCATCCCGCCGGGCACTTCCTCTACGTACTGTTTTGCCATTCTTACCGTATTATCGAACAAGTCCTGAACGATGGTCCGAAACGCCGGCTTGGAAATGAACATCCGCAGCGCTGCGGGCATCATATCGTAGCCTTTGTCCACAACCCAATTGAATTTATCTTGGCCGGTAATGAGAATGAGCTGCTCCGCCCGCTTTTCCGCACCCAGCATAAGCGTCATGGCCGTCTTTTTCGCCTGCGACATCGCTATGCCCCGGTGCAAAATCAAATATAATACCCCTAGCACAAACGCGGCAATCGGCTCTCCGTACTCCACAATCCACGTAAACCACATTAGTACCCCTCCTCATGATGTGAACTTGTGTCTACGCTAACAAAGTACGCAAGCAAGCCCATTTGTGTGCTTACGGGATAAGAGTCCAAGCGCAGCGGGAAAGACGCCCATAGGATATCGTATACCGGGCGGCAAACCCGGAATCAAGAGCCTCAAGGAGGTTGAGGCATATGCATCCTGTTGGTGCATTTACCTCGACTGCTGCCATTTTGGTACTGTTCATTTTGCTGGTCATCGTTTCCCGTACTTTCCTTCTGTAAGCAGCAGAAAAGGGACTATCCGAAATCATCGAGGATGACGTCGGATGGTCCCGTTTCATTATGGCATAGTTATCTGGGTTTGTTTACGTTACTGCGCACTCCCGCCGTGCGCCATTAGAGCCGCCAGCTCGCTGTCCGTCAGCTCGCGGACAGCACCGATCGGCAGCTCGGGGTCCAGCTCTAGCGGTCCCATCGTTAGCCGTTTCAAATAGACGACTTTCTTGCCGACCGCCTCGAACATTCGTTTCACCTGATGGAACTTCCCTTCGGTAATCGTCAGTTCGATCCGGGCGAGACCGTCCGCCGCCTCCTCCGCACGCTCCACGATGTGCAGCTTCGCCGGCAGCGTGACATAGCCGTCGTCCAAGGCGACTCCCGCTTCAAAGGCTAGCTTGTCCTGCTCGCTTACGTTTCCGGCGACTCGGGCATAATACGTCTTCGGTACGTGCTTGCGCGGCGACAGCAGGTTGTGGGCCAGCTTGCCGTCATTGGTCAGCAGCAGCAGACCTTCGGTATCTTTATCGAGCCGGCCGACCGGGAACGGTTCGAACGTCCTGTATTCTTCCGGCAGCAGATCGATAACGGTGCGGTCTCTCGTATCTTCCGTTGCCGATACGACGCCGGGCGGCTTGTGAAGCATGAGATAAATAAACTCCCGGTAGCGTACCTCCTGCCCCAGAACGGTCACGCGGTCCGTTTCCGGATCAACCTGCAGACCGCTGTCCTTAACGACTTTGCCGTTCACTAGAATATCTCCGCTCTTGGCCAGCCGCTTCAGCTCGGTACGCGTGCCATAGCCCATATGCGCGAGCAGCTTGTCGAGTCTTAGCTTTTTGCTCATTGTGCTGTAGTTTCCCTCATCTTTCGATTTTACCCGTTCTCATGCTCTTTCACCGGCGGATTCGCGATTAGGCGCTCAACCGCATCACACAGTACCGGATCAAGCACTTCGATATCCAGATCATAGGGAGCGAACGGAGCTTCCCCGATCCGGCGCAATTTGTCCAGATACTCGGCACTATCCCGGCGAAGCTTGTCCAGATGAATGCCCAGCGTCTCTTCAGGCTGCGGGTCCAGCTTCTGCAGAGCGGCGGTCAACAGCTTCACCGCACCGCTGACGTTTCCGTTCGCATGATGATACAGTCCGACCGCGACCTGCAGCAAGCCTTGAAGCAGCGGGTGCCGGCCTTCCTCCAGCCACAGCTCCTCCATCACTTCATGGCACTCGAAGTAGTCTCTTTCGACGTTGAAATAGTATACGAATTCGATGAATAACCGGTCGTATCCTTGTACCATTCGGCTTCAGCCTCCCCGGCCCGAAGTCATTTCGGGGCTTCGTTCTTCGCTCTTGCGATCGCCGCTTCAAGCTCGTGCGACAGCTCCTCCAAAAGCCACAGCTCTTCCTTCTCCCAAATTTCGTTGAACCGGAGCTGGAATTGCGCCGCTTCGCGAACCCGGTGGTAAAAATACAGCTGCTGAATGTAGTTGAGAACGCGCGATACGTGGTTGGAGTTGTCCTCGAACATCTTCTGGGACTCCACAATCTCTTCCCGTATCGAAGACATTTCCAGATCGAGCAAGTAGGCCGCCTCCGCCGCTTTGCTGAGCCGCTTGCGCACCTCTTCGGGCAGCTTCGATTCTTTATATTTATAATTAAGGGAATGCTCGATCGTCGCCCAGAAATTCATCGCCAGGGTGCGGATCTGAATTTCCGCCAGCACGTGCTTCATGCCGAGCGACGTTTGCACCGGATACTCGACGATCAGGTGGTAGCTCCGGTACCCGCTTTCCTTTTTATTCGTGATATAGTCCTTCTCATAAACAAGCTTAAAGTCGCGGCGCTCGCGAATAAGCTCGGCTACCCGCTGAATGTCTTCCGTAAACTGGCACATGATGCGGATACCGGCGATGTCTTCGATGCCTTTCTCCAGCTGGTCCATCGGTACATTCAGGCGTTTCGCCTTCTCCAGAATGCTCGATATTTTCTTCACCCGACCTGTTACGAATTCGATGGGCGCGTACTCCTCCGAGCTTTTCAGCTCCGTGCGCAGCGTCTTGAATTTGACCTTCAGCTCCTCTACCGCTTGCTCGTAGGGAAACAAAAACTTTTTCCAGTCACGTCCGTCCATCCGACCTGCCTCCTGTCATCCCTGCCTACCGGTGATCCGCGCCGACCGCCTCCGCAATATGCGCAAAGCCGTCCCGCTTGAGCAGCTCCGCCAAGCCGTCGTTCAGCTTGCGGAGCAGCGCCGGGCCTTCATAAATAAGAGCCGTATACACTTCGATCAAGGAAGCGCCGGCGCGTATTTTATCATAAGCATCCTGTGCCGTGAAAATCCCGCCGCAGCCGACGATCGGCAGCTTGCCCTCCGTCAGCGAATAGATGCGCTTAACGATTTCCGTCGAGCGCTTCGTTAACGGTCTGCCGCTGAGCCCGCCCGCCTGCTGGCGGTTCGGGTGGAGCAAGCCGTCGCGACCCAGCGTCGTATTCGTCGCAATGATGCCGGATACGCCGCTGCTTCGGATCGTTGCGGCCGTCGCTTCCAGCTCGATATCCGATAAGTCCGGTGCGATCTTGACGAGAATCGGCTTCGCTTCGCCGCCATGATGCCGGCGCTGAGCCGCCATCTCGTCCGTAACGGCGCGAAGCAGACGCTCCAAATCGTTCCCATGCTGTAGATTACGCAAGTCCGGCGTATTCGGTGAGCTGATATTGACGACGAAGAAATCGCCGTATGGATACAGCGACTGAATGCATTTCCGGTAGTCGTCTTCCGCCTGCTCGTTCGGCGTCGTCTTGTTTTTGCCGATGTTCACCGCAACCGGAACGGGCTGCCGTCCCGCTCGCCGCAAATTGTCCGCCATGGCGGCGGTGCCGACATTATTGAAGCCCATCCGGTTAATGAGCGCTTCGTCCGGCGGCAGGCGGAACAACCGGGGCTGCTCGTTGCCGGCTTGTTCGACCGGCGTCACCGTACCGACCTCGACGAATCCGAAGCCGAGCCGGGAGAAGCCTTTGACCGCCCGCCCGTTCTTGTCGAGACCCGCGGCAAGCCCGATCGGCGTATGGAATTCTAGATTCCACAGCTTCGTACGAAGCTCCCGCTTCGCCTCCGTCCCCCATACCGCTTGGAGCAATGCGCCTGCGCCGGGCAGGCCGGCAAAGCCCCCCAGTCCGTCGACTATTAAATGATGCGCCGCTTCCGGATCCATCCGGAACAGCACAGGTTTTGCAATCGTTTTATAGATCATGTCCGACCCCTCCGTTTCTTACCAGTTTATCGCGAACGGGGCATTTATGCAAAAGGAGTTAGGCATATTTTGGATCGGAGCTTTTCAGCAATCGCTTACATTTTTCCGCTACCGCGGTTTCGGCGTTTATGATACGATATGGGCAGAAGCATCTATCGATCAAGAGAAAGGGTGATAGACTATGGCGCAGCGTAAAACCTATATGGACAAGCGCGCGAAAGATACGGTAAACAAAAAAGCCATCATATGGACGGGAGCGATCGTACTCGCCCTCGTCGTTGCGATGACTGTTTTGCTCATTGTGAATCCGTAAACGGACTAGTCTAGCCATTGATATACTTTGTTCGGATTGCTGTCGTTCGTTTGCAGGGGAAGCCGGAATGCCGGCTTCCCTTTGCCGTTTCCGGGATTTCCCCCGCCCCCTGCGCTGCCTGTTCCGCTGCCGCTCAGCGGTGCATCTTCGGGCAGAAGACCGCTGCCGATCGTTACTTTCGTCCCGTGCGGTACCATATCGTACAATTCCTCCACATCCGCCTGAAGCATCCGCACGCAGCCGAGCGACTCGTCCTGACCGATGCTCGACGGCTTATTCGTACCGTGAATCGCATACAGCGTATCCGACAGCGTCATCCCCCGCGAGCCGAAATCACCGTTCGACTTGTTGTTCGGGTTGCGGACCTTTTCCGATATCGTAAACTCGCCGTCAGGCGTCTTGTCGCCGCCCAAGCCGACCGGATACAGCCGCACGATACGGTTGCCCGACAGCAGGGCGAGCCGGTGCTGTTTCTTATCGACGACGATGCGAAGCGGCTCGGAAAGCGGCGGCAGCTGTGCGCCCGGAGGCGCTTTGGCGGATGCCGATGATGCGGGCGGCTCCGCCGCCGTCCCGGCGGCAGGAACGGCCGTTGATCCCGCTTGTACGATGATGGGAAAACGCGCTTGCATCTCCGGCGTTACTCCCGGCAGCAGATTGTCGGGATACGGTCTGGCCAGCTGCTCCGGCTGCTGAGGCGCCGTGCCGTAGCGCTGCGTATATGCGGCGATGGCGGAACGCAGCACTGCGTCCTGCTCCTGGGCGGACGCCCAGGCATCGACGACGGCGCGCGCCGCGTCCGCGCCGACGACCTCGCAGGCGCAGGCTGCCGGATCGAGCGGGCGTGCGGTCCGCACGCCCGTCTCGTCGGCGGCGCCTAGCCTGAACAGCAGCTTCGCCGGGACGTGCCAGTACACCCACTGGCCGTCCGGCGAAGCTGCCCCCGCGGCGGCGATCGCTTCGCCGCCGCTTCCCGCCGCCAGCAGCGCCATCGCTTGCGCTGCGGCGGCGCCGCTGCCGGCCCCGGCTTCGCCCGGGGCCGCGTACAGCACAGCGGGGGGCTGCCCGGCCCCCGCTGTGCCCGGTGCCGGCCCGCCGGGCTGGCCGGCACCGCCGGCGGCGCCTGGCGCCGCAGCGGCGGGCTGCGCGGGGGCGGCGGCTGCGCCGCCGTCCGCCCCGCGCCGGTCCGCCTCCGCGGCGCCCGCGCCCGGCTCGGCGTCGGACGCCGACGCCGAGAACAGCAGCAGCGCGGCCAGGCCCGCGCCGAGCAGCGCCGTGCGGCGGCGCCGCCGCTGCTGCGCCGGTGCCGCAGCCTGCGGCTTCGCGCGGCTGCCTCCCGCTCGCTCCGCCGCCTGCGCATCCGTCATCTCTCGCTTCAGCCGTTCGAGATCGACATCCGGCTTGCGCTTCTCGAACGCCTCATACACTTCGCCCGCTTGAGCGAAGCAGTATGCGGCTTTGCCCTCCTTGCCCTGCGCGGCATATTCTCTGCCCAGCAAGTACCAGGCCATCTTCTGATCGGGATGCTCGCGTAAAAACTGCTTCAAATACAGCGGATCGTCGATTTGGCTCCGGTCGAAAAATTGCTTTACCTGCTGATCCGTCCCTTTGCGCTCTATCGGTTTTCCTTCCACCGCTGCTCCTCCTGTTTCGTTACCACCTTATTCCAATAATGTATCGGCACGAAAACGGTATCTTGGGAGAGGCTTAAGTCCTATACGAGCCCCTGCTTTGCCCCAGATGACGCATCGCATCCTAATCCCGCAACAAGCAAAAAACCGGAGGCATCGCCCCCGGCTCATCTCACTGCCTTATTTCCAATCGCCCTATTCCTGCTCAGCCGCATCCATCAAATACCGCTTCTCTTCCATAACCGCCGCAAACGCTTGAACGACGATCGGATCGAAATGCGTACCTTGACAGCGCAGCAGCTCCTGTACGCCCTCATAATAGCTTCGGCCTTTGGAGTAAGGACGGTCTGTTGTCATCGCATCGAAAGCGTCGGCTACTGCCGTAATCCGCGCGAAGAATGGAATCTCTTCGCCTTTGAGTCCATCCGGATAGCCGGTACCGTCCATCTTCTCATGGTGATGCTTGGCGATAAGCGCTGCGGATACATGCTTCCCTTCTTCCTCCATCTTCGATAAGATGCGCGCGCCGATCGTCGCATGCGAGATCATGACCGCAAACTCGTTGTCATCCAGGCTGTTTTCCTTCAGCAGCACGCTATCCGGCACTCCGATCTTGCCGATATCGTGCATCAAGACAGCTCGATGAAATTGCTTGCATTGCTCCTCCGGTACGCCTAGCTTACGGGCGATCCAGAGCGAGTACAGCGCTACGCGGGAAGAATGACCGGCTGTATACGGATCCCGGGATTCCAGAGCGACGATCAGCATATGGATGGCGCTCATCGTAAACGGCAGCTTCTGCTCCTGTCCGTCTGCATACAGCTCTTGTGCGGATTCCAGCAGCAGCGTCAGTTCCCGGTTGCGCTGCTCCAACACACGGATCCGTTCCTCCAGAAAGGAGGTGTCTCTCATCTGCAATCACTCCCTGATAGCCGGAAGCCCCAGGGAAGGTCCCCGGGGCAACGTTAAGCCTTATTTTGTTCGCAGCACGGCAGCGCGCACTTCCCCAGCCCATTGTACGTCAAGTCCGATCTCTTCGGCAAAGAAACGAACCGGTACATATGTGCGGCCATCCTTGATATAGGGAGCAACGTCCGTAGGCTTGCTTACGTCGGCTTGTCCGGCTTCTTTGCGCGTCAGGCCGGTTTTCCCGACATACAGCTCAACGGTCGTATCGCCCTTCACAAGCGAGACGGTCTGATCATCCGAAAATTTCACTTCATAACCGAGCTCCTCGGCGATGAATCGAACCGGAACCATCGTGCGGCCGTTTTCGATTTCGGGCTGCGCATCGAATGCAATTTGCTTATTCTCAACGACGACCTTCACCAGGTTGTCTTTAGTCAGCACCGGAAGCTGGTAAGCCTCGAGCTGCCGAATCCGGTTGTTGCCCGAATCCGCTACATAAATCGTTCCGTCCGTGTCAATGGCAACTCCGGTCGGGACATTAAACAGCGCCCCCGACTCCGTCCCGTCATGAAAGCCATGATCGTTTGGCGTTCCGGCAAGCGTCGACACGACGCCATCCTTGATATAGCGGACCGCATGATTCAGCGAATCGGCGACAACCAGACCGCCATTGGGATCAACCGCAATCCCTTTCGGGAAGTTGAACATCGCCTGATCGGCCGCTCCGTCCGCATAATCCCCCTCGGCATACAGCGAAGCTTTCGCGTAGAGCGTTCCGTTCTCGCCTGTGCCTGAACCGGCAACCGTCGTCACTTTACCTGCCGCAAAATCAATATAACGAATACGCTGATTCCCGGAGTCACTCACATACAGATTGCCCTTGGCATCCAAAGCGAGTCCCGTCGGTTCATTGAACAAGGCGGTTTTCAAATCCCCGTCCCTGTAATCTCCTGCCGGCCTGACAACCGAAGCAGACAGTTTTACGGCACGTTTGGAAGCCGCATTGAGAGTGCTCACCGTTCCGTCGGCGGTTATTTTGCGAATCACGTGGTTCAAAGTATCCGCAACATAGACGGTACCGTCCGCTGTCACTGCGATTCCCGTCGGATAATACAGCTGAGCCTCCGCTCCCTTACCGTCCTTCAAACCGAGAACGCCGTTACCGGCCAATGTGGTTACGTTGCCGCTCGTATCGATTTTGCGAACGGCATGATTATCGGAATCCGCGACATAGACGCTGCCTTTGCCATCGACTGCCAGCGCTAATGGATTATTAAACAAGGATCGTTCCGCTTTGCCGTCCACCAGCGCTCCTTGCGGCAGCCCTTTGTTATCCAAAATGACGCTGATCGGCAGTCCCGCTGCTGTCGATACGATGCCGCCGCTTAGCTTACGAATCTTGTCATTCGTCGCGTCTGCAATATATACCGTCTTATCCGCCCCTATTGCAACCCCTGTCGGCATCCGGAACGACGCTTCCGCCGCCGCGCCGTCCTGCTCCGTATATGCGCCGCTGCCCGCAACGGTCGACACTTGAAGCATCGGCGTGCCATTACTGTTCAATACCGCTGCGGAATCGGCGGCGTATGCCGCCGTTCCCGCAACGGAGCTTGTAAGCAAGAGCAATGATAGCGTAGTTTTCGTTAAAAGTTTCATAGCTAGCTCCCTTGAATTATTGGACTGGAATTACTTCGTATAGGTGAACGATGTGTTATTTTGTTGAGCGACGGGAATTGCATTCCCCGCCTGATCGACAATCAGCACGTATTCAAGCTTGAAGTGCACCGGATCGGATGTCGTTACGTTGAATGGAATCTTCACAAGCTGATCATTGGTGAACGATACGGTGGAGCCTGCATTGAATTTGGTAACGGCATAAATCGTTTCGAGCTTTGTCGCACCGTTAACCGTACCTTGCGCGTATTTGATCACTTCAACGCTTTGAGCATCCGGGAATTTGTCTACATTGCGAACCGGAGTGCCATAAGGGTTCCCCGTCCCGCTGTCGCGCATCTCATCGCTCAAAAAATGAAGCTCGACACCATACACATTCGATAATCCGTCCAGCTTCACAGCAACATCGAAGCCGTCCGTTCGATCGGTTTTCACCAAGGTTACGGAGCTTTGATTCTGCGTAGTCACCTCAACGACAGGATGAGCCGTGTTGTCAGCCGATGTTACGTAAACATTTAACTTCTGTCCCCATAAATCAGTGGTCCACGACACATTAAACTGACCGTTAAGCCCTGTAGTCCCCTGAGCAATGATATCACCGGAAACATTCTTAACAACAATCGTAGAGCCTGCACCTGCTTGACCTTGAACATAATTGCTGCCCGCGGTAATGCCTTCCGGCGCTTTTGCTTTCACTACAGCTTCCAATGCAGCGCTATTGTTACTTCCATCCGTCACATAGGCGCGGAGCGTCGTACCGGCCGGGATCAACTCCGATGCACTTACATTATACGAACCATTCGTTCCGACTGGCCCGCTCGCAACCGCTACATAGCTTGTTCCGCTAAGCTTTTCAATCTTAATCGTTTTTCCTGCCATCGCTTTACCGCTAATGGACAGCGAGCGGTCATTAGCCGTCAGCTCCGTCGGCTTATCCAGCACAATTGTACCGCCCCCGTCCGAGCCCGAATTCGTGTTCGTATCCTGCTGCGGATTCTGCTGCGCCGGCGGCTTGGTTGGGTTGTTCACCGATTGTGCAGCACTTTGTACGATTTTCGCTTCTGCTTCCTTATTACTTTTCTTCTGATCCCGAATTTGCTCCTGGACCTTTTTAATAAAATCGTTCAATTGCAGCTGCTGCTGAGTCCGGTTCTGCAGCGTCTGCTGGGCGATCCGATCCATCCGGTCTTTTTCAGCCTGCTTCTGCTGCTGCTGCGCTGGATCGACACCGGCGTTACGGTCGATTGCCGGCTTGTTCAAATCAATCTTCTGCTCGGTCTTTTGGATATCCAGATTTGCATTGTCGATCAGTCTGCTGAGCTCGGCCGAATCCGTTTTATTCAACTTGATTGCTTCATTGGCAATATTGGATACGAGGCCGTTAATATTTTGCGATACTTTATTGAGATCCTCGAGAGTTTTTACCGTCAGGTCCGATACGGCATCTCCTCGCTGAAGAACAACGGGATTATTGTTGTTAAGTGCATTTCTCAAGTTGTCGATCAGCTGCGTGTTCTATTCTGCGATAACCGGTGCGTCAATAATAAACGCTTTAATGATTGCCGGATCCGCTTGCTTCACGATTGTCGACACATCGACAATGTTGACTGCATTAATGAGATTGCTAGGCGGAGCTGCAGGATTTAGATTGATTTGCTGCGTTGGAGCCAGCAGAACGGTTTGGCTGTTCGTTTGGCTGTCCGATTTCTGAATTTGCGTCGCCGGATCCGGTGTCGCCGTCGTATCGCTGCCCACCAGCTTTTGAGTGCCCGTTACCTTCGCAGCTACGAGTCCCGATGCAACGACGACCGACAGCGTTCCGTCCGGATTCGAAACAACCAGGTATGTCGTTCCCCGTACGCCCATCGTCGCCGTCGGCGTCTCGACTTCGTCTTCATTGCCGGTAGCCAGCGACTTCACTTTGTTCCACATCGAGCCGACCCAAACCTTGAAGCCGTTCTTCTTTCCTTCGGCACTATCCGTAAGCTCCGAGATTGTAATCGTGGAATTCGGAACGATGGTACGCTCCGACTCCGGGTCGGCGATCTTGACGACAACGTTGCCGTCAGAGCCGGTATTAATCGTGTCGCCTTCGTTCAGCGGCATCCCTTCATAGGCGGGAATCGGATTCGAGCCGCCGCCTTTCGTTACCGTTACGTCACCGCTGACGGATGAAACGAGAGCGGAACGCGAAGTTTTGGCAAATGCCGCAGACGCAAATAAGTTAAAGCATAATGCAAATACGAGAATCATACTGGTCAAACGCGATAATTTCATATGATGATTGCTCCTCCCCTTTGTTGCAAGCTTGATTATATATTAGGAAACCATGGGCTGGCCCGCTTCCGCCGGAGCCGATTTGTGACCAAGCACCTCATACAGCTTAATAGCAACTGTCTTCCCCTTCATCATTTTCTCAGCAACGAAATTCGTCTCGAAATAATCCTTCACCAGCTCGTACGTTACTTCGGAAATGAGAATTTGGTTGGCTGTCGTCTGCGACTCGATCCGTGCGGCTGTGTTGACGTTATCGCCGATTGCCGTATAATCGACGCGCAAATACGAGCCGATGTTGCCGACGACAACTTCGCCGGTGTTGATGCCGATGCCGCACGAAACGGTGACGCCGTGGCGCTGTTGAATTTGCTCCCGCACCTGGATCATCCCCTGCTGGATATCCCAAGCTGTCTTAACGGCATAATATGGATGATTCGGCACGTCCAACGGAGCATTGAACAGAATCATCGCCGCATCGCCGATAAACTTGTCGATCGTCCCGTGGTTTTGCAGTGCCTTCTCGGTAATCATGTTGAACATCGTGTTCAAGAAGTCGACGACCTCTTCCGGCTTCAGCTTCTCGGACAGCGTCGTAAATCCGCGAATATCGAGGAACAGAATGGAGAGCTCTTTGTTGATGCCGCCCAGCTGCAGCTCCTGGTCGCTCTTGGCAATCTCCTTGACGAGCTCCGGCGAAATGTAGCGGCCGAACTGCTTCGTGATAAAATTTTTCTGCTTCGATTCGTAGTACGTTTTGATGGCGATATTGACAAGGAATGCGACGAGCAGCGCAGCGACACCGTAAATAACAGAAATGTATGTATTCGTTGCGGAGAACAGGACATATTGAGCCGCAATCAGAACGATGGCCGAGCCGACGGCGTAGACGACACCGCTGATGGCGCGCAAACGCCACGTGAGCAATACGGTAAGGAGGAATGCAAGCAGCGGTATCAGCACGTTCTCGAGCCAATCCGGCCCTTCCGTTACATGCTGGCCCTTTAGCATCTGGGAAATCATGTTCGCGTGCGCATAAACAAGATACATCTGCGTATCAACCGGAGTTTTCCCTTGATCGTCGCTGGCCGCCGTCATGCCGATCAGCACGATGCGGTCTTTGAACGTCTCGGGCTTCACTTTGTCGGACACCGCATTCGAGAACGACATCGTCAGGAAGTCTTTGGAAGCGCCGTCGTACTTAATGTTGAAGAGCTTCTTGCCGTCGTTATTCAGATACGGGTCTACGTTGCCTCCGGCAAGCTTAACCGCCTGCACGGACAATGACGGATACACCGTCGCCTTCCCGTCCTTATCGACCGCTTTGATTGCACTCCAAGCTTCGCGAATGCCGGTGTCGCTGTCCTCGATCCGGTTAATGTGTCCGGGAATCGAAGCTTCGAAAATTTCCGGAATCGCCTTGTTCAGCTCGTAAACGAGCGGATAGCCGTCAGCATCGTACCGGACGACATTCGTCAGCTCCGTATCGGTCTTGCTTACGATGGGAATGATGACGTTCTTATGGTTCTTAAGTTCGTCCGCAAACGCTTTGTCGTGACTTTGGTCCTTGCTCCTTGAGGCGAACGTAATGTCGAAAACGACAGCTTTCGCGCCGGCGAGCTTCTTCAGCAGTGGAATATAGACGTCACGGTCCCAAGGAAACGTTCCGATACCGGCAATATCCTTGTCGTCAATACCGATGACGATAATATCTTCATGCGGCTGCCCGGACATTGTCGATTCCATGTCGTAATCGTACAAATTATAATCCAAAACCTTGATCGAATCTGTTATCAAAATAACAAAAAGCAGAAAAACGGCAATGATATTGCCAATCCAAATCGTGCGCAGCTGGCTTCGCTTCATATTTGTCTACTTTTCCCCTCCCAAATGACCTAGTACCATTGTAAAATGGGGTCTGGGGGTTGGCAATGTATTGTTTCAAAATTCTACATATTGTATCGCATTCTGCCAATATAAGAAAACCCGGAATAGGCATGTCGCACTAAGCGAGTCCTACGCCGGGCTCTTCAACTCAAACCAAAATATTATTTATTAAACGGAGCGTCAGCAACTTTGATCGAGTCTGTCGGGCAGCCGTCTTGTGCGTCCTGCAGATCGTCGTAAAGGTCCTCAGGAATTTCGGTAACGCCCTTGTTGCTGTCGCCGTCGAAGATTACTTCAGCAAGACCTTCATCGTCGTAATCGTAAATGTCAGGAGCCGTAGCGCCGCAAGCGCCGCAGGCGATGCAAGTTTCTTTGTCAACCCAAGTATACTTAGCCATGTTCTTAGAATTCCTCCTCTGAATATCCTCATTCGTAACTATAATATAAAAAAGAAGAAACTTCAATGATTTAGACAAGCGAGAATGGTTCTCAATCCCGCGCCGTTACTGGGTTTGCAGGCTTTCAGCCTACTCTTCGTCCCGATCCAATCGCCGCCGTTTCATATAGTCCATTTGAAGCGAAGTACCCCGTTCTCTGTGGTTGCGAATCATCGCCGACGGATCGTCGCTCATCATGCCCGCCGTCAAAATGGCGCTTTCCCCGAACTTATCCCGGATACGGTCCATCGCTTCATTCAGACGCTCTTTTTTCGGTTCCTGCTCGAAAGTGAATAGATCGAGCTGCAGAGCCGCTTCCTTCTTCGGCTGCAAATTTTGCAGTGTAACTCCAAGCAGCCTGACCGGCTTGCCTTCCGGCCAATGGGTATCGAACAGCCGGCACGCTTCCCGGTAAATGTCATCGTGGCTCTCTGTCGGCTTATTGAGCGTGATCGACCTCGTGTACGTTTTCATCGACGGCTCGCGGATCGTAATTTGGACCGTCGATGCCAGCAAGCTTTGCCTGCGCAGACGCCGCGCCACTTGATCGGACAAATTCAGGAACACGCGCCGGATATCGCCCCCGTCAGTATAGTCCCGCGGCAGTGTTGTCGTATGGCCGATAGACTTGCTCTGCTCCCGCTCCGGATTCACGGGACTATCGTCGAGACCGTTCGCCGCCCGCTTCAACCAAGCGCCGTATACGCCGAATCGTTCCGTCAGCAGCCGTTCATCGGCCTTTGCCAGCTGCCCGAGGGTATAAATTTGCAGCCGCTCGAGCTTCTCCGCCGTTTTCTTGCCGATTCCGTACATCGTGGCGCACGGCTTGTCCCATAACACGGACGGCACGTCCCGTAGGCGCAGCACATTAATCGCATTTGGCTTGCGCAGGTCCGAGGCTACCTTGGCCAGCAGTTTATTCGGCGCTACACCGATCGAGCACGGCAAACCGAGCTCCGTCATAATTCTATCCTGGATCGACTTGGCAATCTCGAGCGGCGATCCGAATTGCTTGCTGCCGGTAATATCCACATAACATTCATCGATGGATACCCCTTCGACGAGTGGAGAGTACTGATAGCAAATTTTCATAAAACTGACGGAAAATTGCCGGTACAGATCAAAGTTCGGCCGAATCAGCTGCAGCTCCGGGCAAAGCCGCAGCGCCTCCCGCACCTGCATTCCCGTCTTCACGCCGCGGTCCCGTGCCGCATATGAAGACGTTACGATAATGCCGTGCCGTAATTCCACGCTACCCGCTACGGCGATCGGCTTGCCTTTATACGCTTCCGGTTCGACGACCTCGTGCACCGAGCAGTAAAATGCGTTCATATCGATATGAAGGATCACTCGCCCGTTCTTAGGGTAGTACTCGCTCCCGGTTTTCATACCCCCAGCTTCACAACCTCCCGCCTTCCGCATGCCCAAAGCACTTTCAGCATAAAGGACGTCACAAGCGGGGTCAAGTATGGTATAATCGGTAAATATAAGATCGAAGGGGAGGCCCTTACATGGCACAAATCGTCAAAATTTTTGATACGACGCTGCGCGACGGAACGCAGGGCGAGGGCGTCAGCTTATCGGTCGAAGACAAGCTGAAGATCGCCCAGAAGCTCGATGTCCTAGGCGTTCATTATATTGAAGGCGGCTGGCCCGGCAGCAACGGGAAGGACATAGAGTTTTTTCACAGAGTGAAGGAACTCAATCTGACGCACGCCAAAGTGACCGCTTTCGGTTCGACGCGCCGCAAAGAAACGAAAGCGCAGGACGATCCTAATTTGAATAGAATTTTGGAGTCCGGCGTCGAGGTCGCTACAATTTTCGGCAAATCGTGGGATTTTCACGTACACAAGGCGATCCAAACGACACTCGAAGAAAATTTGGCGATGATTTACGATTCCGTCAAATTTCTGAAGGATAACGGTTTGGAAGTCATTTATGACGCAGAGCATTTCTTCGACGGGTTTAAAAACAATCAGGAATACGCGCTGCAAACGATCAAGCATGCCGAAGCTGCGGGCGCGGATTGGATCGTCCTTTGCGACACGAATGGCGGCTCGTTACCGGATGAAGTCGCCGAGATCGTCGCCAAAGCGGGGCAGGCGGTTTCCGTACCGATCGGCATTCACGCCCACAACGACTGCGAGCTCGCGGTAGCCAACTCGCTTGCAGCCGTAAACGCGGGTGCGCGTCAAGTGCAGGGTACGATCAACGGCTATGGCGAGCGCTGCGGCAACGCCAACCTTTGCTCCGTTATTCCGAATTTGCAGCTGAAGCTCGGCTACTCCTGCATTTCGGACGAACAGCTCTGTACATTAACTCAAGTGGCACGTTACGTCAGCGAAGTGGCCAACATGCATATGCCGGTTGGGCAGCCCTACGTCGGCAATGCCGCATTCGCCCATAAAGGAGGCATCCACGTATCGGCGATCCTCCGTCACGCGAAGACGTACGAGCACATTACGCCTGAGCTTGTCGGCAACAAGCAGCGCGTCCTCGTATCGGAGCTTGCGGGTCAAAGCAATCTGATCGTCAAAGCCCAAGAGCTGCAGTTGAATTTCGACAAGGACAATCCGAAGGTGAAATCGGTCATCGAAAAGGTCAAGGAGCTCGAGCATCAGGGTTATCAATTCGAAGGCGCAGACGCTTCTCTGGAGCTGCTGCTTCGCGAAGCGATCGAAGGCCTGGAAGAAGTGTTTACGCTCGAATCGTTCAAGATTATCGTGGAGAAGTCGGCAGGCCGAGGCGTTGTCACCGAAGCGATCGTCAAAGTGAACGTACACGGCGAGACGATGCTTACCGCGGCGGAGGGCAACGGACCTGTCAACGCGCTTGATCTGGCCCTGCGCAAAGCACTCATCCCGCATTATCCGGATATTCAGAAGATTCATCTTACGGATTACAAGGTACGCGTCTTCGACGAGAAGGATACGACCGCGGCCAAAGTCCGAGTCTTGATCGAAACGGCGGATGCCGACAACTCCTGGAACACGGTAGGAGTATCCGAGAACATTATCGAAGCAAGCTGGAACGCTCTTGCCGACTCGATCCGCTACGCGTTGATCGGCAAAACCCGCGTCGAGCATAAGCAGCCTGAGCCGCAGCGGCTCGGCGTAATCAATCATTAATCGTATAGCATTCGGTCGTGAAGCACACGCCGCCCTAGATTAGGCTTATTCAGGCCTGGTCGGGGGCGGCGTTTTATTTTATAAGGAGATAAGGACGATGGATTTTGAAACCTGTTATGCACAATGGATACAGAAGCACGCTGCGATCCGACAAGGGGAAGCACGAAGACGCTTTCAGCTCCCCTATACAAAAAAAGCAGCCGTCCCGCATCATCGCGCGCAAACGGCTGCCCTCCCTTTTACATTTTCGCCAATTCTTTAAGCTTCTTCTCCCACTCCGCATACGTCAACACGTTGACGACTTCCCTCACATTTCCTTGCCGGTCGATCAAATAGCTCGTCGGAATAAAGACGAACTTATATAGCTCGGCCGTCCCCCCGCTTTTATCGAGCAGAATCGGAAATTTAAGCCCGTATTGGTTCACAAACCCGCGAACTTCGTCCAGCTTATCGCTTTGCGTCAAATTGACGCCATAAAAATCAATTTGGTCCTTATACTGCTCATATAGCTTTTGCAAATCCGGGGCTTCTTCCTTGCACGGAGGACACCAGGTGGCCCAAAAATTGACGACGACCGGCTTCTCGCGCTGGCCCCCAACCCGATACCTTCCCCCGTCAAGACCTTCAAGCTCGAACGCCGGGGCTGCATAATTCGCTTTAACCGATCCTTCCTTGGCGACAGCGGGCTCTTTCTTCGCTCCGGCGACGCTCTGGTATACCGCCAAGCCGATTAGGGCGAGCAAGACGACCAGAACGATGGCATTCCTACTTTTCATTGCTGTCCTCACTCCTTCCCTCCATATTATCTCCAAACCGCGCAAAATTCCAACATCTGAGCCAAACGTCACAAGAATGTGCGATTCCTGCTTCGGACAAAGTAGTAAAAGAATAATGCCCGAAGGAGATGCGTTATGGAAAAGGCCAAAACGAGAAAACTAAACATCACGTTTGAGAGTGAAATTTCCAGCACGCAAGACCATGACGTTCACGAGCCGCACCAGAAAAAGTCCGCAAAAGGAGGCGGCGGGAAAAGCAGTGTAGGGCAAACCGGCTTTTGGATCTATTTTGCCATTGCCTCTGTGCCGCTTGTTCTCGTTCTGGGCAACTCCATGCTTGTACCGATTTTGCCGGAAATGAAAGATCAGCTCGGTATTTCACGTTTCCAGAGCTCGCTGGTCATTACACTCTTCTCCTTGACAGCCGGCTTCCTCATTCCGGTGGCAGGCTTTCTCTCCGACCGGTTCTCCAGGAAAGCCGTCATGATACCCGCGCTCATTATTTACGGCGCTGCCGGTGTCCTTGCCGGTTTCGGAGCGATCTGGCATTCGTATACGATCATCATTATAAGCAGAGCGATCCAAGGGATCGGAGCGGCAGGCACCTCTTCGATTGCGATGGCGCTTGTGGGCGATTTATACAACGGCGGAACGGAGAGTAAAGTGCTGGGCATCACGGAAGCGGCTAACGGCTTCGGTAAAGTCATCAGCCCGATTCTCGGCTCGGCGTTTGCTCTGCTCGTTTGGTTTGCGCCATTTTTCGCCTTTCCGTTATTTTGCCTGATTTCTCTCTTGTGTGTCATGTTCATTATCAAAGAACCGAAGAAAACGAAGGAACCGCCGAGCCTTGGCAAATACATGCATCAAATTGGCGCAATTCTCAAAGCCAAGGGCCGCTGGCTAATCCCGGCCTTTATCGCAGGTTCGCTGGCACTGTTCAACCTGTTCGGCGTATTGTTCTACTTGTCCGATACATTGGAAGAGGCCCCTTACAAGATCGACGGTATTATCAAAGGTCTTGTTCTGGCGATTCCTTTGCTGGCTATGGTCATCACCTCTTATACGACAGGGGCGCTAATCAAGAAGAACGGCACGCTGATGCGCTGGCTCATCAACATCGGCTTCGTGCTGCTGAGCGTCACGCTCGGATGCTGTATCTTTTTCCATGACAACATGTATTTGTTTATCGGGCTGCTTACCGTCGGAGCAGTGGGTACGGGTTTGATTTTACCATGTCTCAATACGATGATCACCGGCTCCGTGGAGAAGGAACAGCGCGGCATGATTACGTCGATCTACAATAGCTTGCGCTATATCGGCGTGGCGTTCGGCCCGCCGCTGTTCGGATATCTGATGAAAATATCGAACGAGATGGTGTTTATCGTCGTCACTTCCCTCGCCGTTATAGCGCTGGCGATGGTGTTTTTCCTGATCAGGCCGTCCGGAAAGCTGGAATCCGCTTAATGCTTCTACTATAATTAGAGGCAATAACAGGAGGTGCCGGCAGCGATGGAGATCCGATGCAGCGAATCGCTTCTAAACAGCTTGTACGAATATTGCCGTAGCTGTTATCCCCAGGAAGCCTGCGGGTTCGTCATCGGTGACAAGCTGTCCGGCGGCACCACCCTGACCGTGCGGCGCTTCGCCCCTATCGGCAATAGCAGTCCGTTTCCGAACGACCGATTCGACATGAACCCCGCCGAGCTCGCCGCATTGCTGGTTCATACACCGCAAGAGCGGCTGCTTGGCATTTATCATAGTCATCCGCATGCGCCTCCAATACCCTCAGAGCTCGATTTGCAAACGGCCTGGCACACCTTGCCGACGTACTGGATCGTCTCGCTGTGCGGCCCGGAGCGGCCGGAAACAGCGATATACCGCTGGCTCCCGGACGATGACAAACAAAAAAGACTCCACCGCATCAGGGGAAGCCTTATCGTTACGAATGGTGATGACTAAGAACTGCGTACAAATCAGCTAGCGTATCGATACCCCGGGATTGAATTTCTTGCATGAGCTTGGACCACAGCTTCGCGGTCATCAGCGAATCCTCAAGCGCATGATGGCGCAATGTAATTTCGATTCCGAATTCTTCTAGCAGCGTATCGAGATCATAATAACGCCGCCGCGGCAGCAGCCATTTGGCGATCATCATCGTATCCAGGACGCGGTGATTCAAATGGACTCGGGACGTTTTCCACAAGGCGGCGTTCAAAAAATTTTTATCGTGTCCCGTACCGTGCGCGACCAATATTTTTTGCTGCACGAATTCGAAAAATCCTTTCAGCACCTCCATAAGCTCGGGTGCCTCCCGCGCTTCCTCGTTCGTGATCCCGGTCAGCTCCGTGATATGCTCGGGAATGTTCCGCCTAGGGTTGACCAAGCTGTAAAATTGCTCTCCCGTCATCTGCCCGCCGGTCATCGCCACACCGCCGAAGGATATGATTTCGTCCCCGTTCGAGTAAGCGAAACCTGTCGTTTCCAGGTCAAAAATAACGAGCTCCATCGTTCGCAGCGGAATATCGTGCAAAGAATCTTTACGCTGCTCTTTCATCATGTGCCTGATGAAGGCCATTTGCTGTGCGCTTTGCTGATTGAACACCGAAGTGAGCGCCGGCGTAATACCGCCCATCTTATACAGATGCCACATCCGCCCGGCCGGATGCATGTCCTTCATCGGTCATCCCCCTTCACCGCATGCCTTACATATCGCTGCAGCCGCAGCCCGCACCGCAGGCAGCGCTTCAATTCGATGCGCCGTTGTTTGGTGAGCGCCTGAGCCGGCAGCTTGCCGCGAGTCGTATACATATCGTTTTCCATTTGGAACGGTGTCATCGCCCGAAGCTTCAGCGCCAGCTTGGTCACCGCGCGCCATTCATCCGCCAGGACCCCGTTCACTGCTCCGATCCGCTCCAGCGCGTCAATTCGTTCCAGTGTCCCCGAATGCGCCACACCGGCTTGAATCGCCAGCAGCCGTATCCCGTTCACTATCGGAATATAGGCGCCATATTTGATATCGACGCCCCCCGCATCTTCACCGTATCTCTCGGTAATGAGCTGCCCGAACACACCGAGCGAAACTTTATGATGAAGCGTGTTGTGCAGCAAAGCACGCAGAACCGGCGGATGCTCCTTTACATAGTCAAGGTGCACCTGCTTCAGCTTATCAGCGAGCGCTTCGTCGCCATATATGCATCGAAGATCGGAATATATGAGGAAGTAGCGAATATGCTCCCAATTCGGCTCCTCCAGCCAACCCCGAACCATGGATGAATAGTCGCGATACGACTTTCTCCACATCGGATTGCGGGCCAGCACCTCTCCGGAGCAAGGAGGATATCCAAGCACAAACAGCCTTGTGTGAATTTCATGAGCTAGGAGTTCGAAATACGGTCCGGCCAGCTCCGCCTCTTCCTCACTGCCGGGATCGGCAAAAACGATACCGTTATCCTGATCGCTCCAAAGCGTCTGCTCCCCGCGGCCGCCGCTGCCGAACAAGAGGAACGCGAACGGAAGTCCCGGCGAAGGCACGCCGCTCGCATCGACTTGACGGACAGCTAGCTCGATCGCACGCCGGATGAGCGCGTCGTGAAGCCGATTAAGCTCAATATGAAACTTGTCAAAATGATCAAAAAGGAGAGGATCACGGTACACCTCGTGGGCCGAGTCCCGGATCGCACGGAGGACTTGCACCTCCTCCGCCCTTGCAATGCGCTCCAGAACTTGATCCCCTAAGTGACGTACCATGATGCATCTCCTCCGCTCGGCTTTATTTATTCGTTATACGCCTATTACGCCGATACGTTGCTTTGATCTTGCAGCTTTTTCATTTGCTCCGGATAGCCGTATGTGCCATGCTCGGACAGGTCGAGACCGATAATTTCTTCCTCTTCCGTGACGCGCAGTCCGATCGTCACCTTCAGCAAGCCCAAGATAATGAAAGACAATACGAATACGAAGACGAATGCGCCGGCAAGACCGAGTGCTTGAACGCCGAGCTGGTGGAAGCCGCCGCCGTAGAATAATCCAGGACCGCCGACACCGACTTTCGCCGCCAGCTCCGGCGTTGCGAAGAATCCGGTAGCCAAAGTACCGACTACGCCGGCGATACCGTGAACGGAGAAGGCGAAGATCGGATCGTCCAGACCTGCTTTTTCGAACCATTGTGCCGTAAAGAAGGTGATGATAGCTGCTGCAGCGCCGATGACGATTGCAGCCCATGTTTCAACGAACGCACAGGAAGCCGTAATGGCAACCAGCGCTGCGAGAACGCCGTTCAGCATGCTAGGAATGTCCGCCTTGCCGAAGTACATCCAAGAGACGACCAGAGCGGCGACAGCACCTGCAGCAGTAGCCATATTCGTAGTCAACGCAATGTATCCGAAGAATCCGTCATTCATTGCACTCAGTGTCGAGCCCGGATTGAAGCCGAACCAGCCGATCCACAGAATGATGACGCCGAGTACGGACAGCACCTGGTTGTGACCGGGAATCAGGTTCGGAGTGCCGTCTTTATTGAATTTACCGATACGAGGCTTCAGCAAAATCGTAGCGACAAGCGCCGCAGTTGCACCCTGCAAGTGGACGACCGTCGAGCCGGCGAAGTCCTGCATGCCGATCTTGGCCAGCCAGCCGCCGCCCCACACCCAGTGGGCAACGATCGGATAGATCAGAACCGTGTAGAGTACGCCGAAAATGAAGTACACCGGCAGCTTGCCGCGCTCCGCGAAGCCGCCCCAGGCAATGGCCAGCGAAACTCCGGCGAAAGCGAGCTGAAACAAAAACTTGATGCTAATCGGAACATCGGATAGTGCGAG
Organism: Paenibacillus chartarius; assembly: GCF_042432825.1. NCBI lineage: Bacteria > Bacillati > Bacillota > Bacilli > Caryophanales > Paenibacillaceae > Paenibacillus > Paenibacillus chartarius. The sequence goes on from NZ_JBHLWN010000062.1 coordinate 25,134, forward strand.
GGAAGAGAAAGCGGCTTTCGCCTGCTCCTCCAGCCCTGTTACGAAGAAGCCCGTCGTCCCGAAGAACTCGTTGCCGTCCCCGAAAGCGAGACCGAAGCCGAACGCCCAGAACGCGATTGCGCATAGGCCGAATGTGAGAATGGTCTTGCCCGCTACGTGGCCGGCGTTCTTCATTCTAGTCGAACCTGCCTCCAGGAGCGCAAAGCCCGCTTGCATGAAAATAACGAGGATGGCAGCTAACATAACCCAAACCGAGTTGATGGCAGCTTGCAGCTGCAACGGCTCCGGAGGTGCCGGATCTGCAGCGAATGCTGCTGTTGCGGGTAAAACTAGCATGAGGAGTACGAAAGCCGATAGGAATTTCTTTACCACATGACCACATCCTTTTCCTTTGTGTTAGTTAATGTAACACGTAATGAAATTCTTAGTGTCATTATAGTCGCGTTTTCGGATTTTGACAATATCATTTTTCATAAATTATTCAAAATACGAAATTAAACCTCACATTATCCCATGAACATTCGGATTTCAACGCATTCGCGTTAGCTTTTCTTGCCTGATGAACATTCAAGCCTGCCGTGCAACGAGTAATATCCGGTGTCAGCAGCACGAACTTTTCGGCTCTGAAGAGCCCAGGTTATTGCGTTTGACTGTGCCTTGAGCATTCGGGTATCATTATTATTAAGGAAAAGAGCGATAAGAGGTGATGGCAATGGGAGAGAAGAAGCTGTATAAGATCGGGGAGCTTGCCCATTTGGCCGGCGTCAGCTCAAGAACGATCGATTATTATACGAAGATGGGACTTATCAATCCCGAGACCCGCTCGTGTACGAATTACCGGTTGTACAGCGATGAAACTTTGCTTCGGCTGAAACGTATTGAACATATGAAGCGGGAAAAATATACCCTGGAAGAGATCAAGAGCTCTCTGCGCGAGTGGAGTGCAATCGGTCAAAGCGAGCGAGTGACAGATAAACTGACATCACTTCACATTCATCTTGAGCAGCTGCAGAAGGAAGCGAAAGAATTAGGCCCGATGCTCGAGCAATTAAAGCCTAATCAGATGAAGAAGCTCATGAAGAAATTGACCCCCTCCACCGCGGCATGCATCGAGGCGCTCCTGCTGCTTCTAGGGAATAGCCAAAGCTAAAGGAGGAACAGACTCGCATGTTGTTTCACCCTATGGATATTCTGATTTTCATCGCGTTCGGCTTGTCGCTATGGGCCTCGTTCCGGGTAAGAGGTACATTCAATAAGTGGGCGCAAGTGCAGGCCCGCTCTTATATGACAGGGGCGGACGCGGCAAGACGCATGCTCGACGCCAACGGATTGTACCACGTCAGGGTTGAGGCGGTGCCCGGCGTGTTGAGCGACCATTACGACCCGATGTCGCGTACGGTCCGGCTGTCTGAGCCAGTCTACTATGAGAGCTCAATCTCGGCGATTTCCGTCGCTTGCCACGAGGTCGGTCACGCCATCCAGCATCAGAAGCGCTATCCGATGCTCGTAGTCAGACACGCCATGTTTCCGGCGGTCCGCTTCGCTTCCGGCATCGCTCCGCTGCTGCTGCTCGCCGGGCTGATCTTTCAAAGCTTCCCGCAGCTGCTCCTGCTGGGCATCTTGTTCTTCGCCGGCGCCGTAGCCTTTCAAATCGTTACGCTGCCGGTCGAATTCAACGCAAGCAACCGGGCCCGCAAGCTGATGGTCGAATACGGCTTCATTGCTTCAGATGAAATGCACGGCGTTTCCAAAGTACTGAATGCCGCAGCGCTGACGTATGTGGCGGCTGCTTTGATGTCCGTCCTGGAGCTGCTGAAATACGTGATGATTTTCAACCAGCGCGAAGAATAAATGCAAAGAAACCTCCCGCGTCGCTGCCGCACAGCGATTCGGGAGGTTTTATTATGTGCTTCAGCGACTATGGACATATTCGAGCAGAAAGCGCCGGAATACTTCGGCGACCGGGGGCAGCCGTTCGCCGGTCCGATGAATCAATCCGACGGTCCGCGTCACCCGCGGCTCCGAGATGCGAACTTTTATAGGGCGCAAGGAGCCGCCTTCCGCCAGCGCCATTTCCGGCAGCAGGCTGACCCCCATCCCGGCTGCCACCAGGCCGCGGATGGTGTCTGTCTCCTCGGCTTCGAATCCGACATGCGGTGTGAATCCGGCCTTCAAGCATGCTTCCATAACGATCGTCCGCAGCGAATATTCCTCGCCGAACATTACGAACGACTCGTCCTTCAGCTGTTCAAGCCGAATCGTTTGATATTCGCTAAGAATGTGGTGCTGAGGCACGATCGCATACAGTTCTTCGGTCAGCAGCAGATCGCCGGTTACATACTCGTGATTTTCCGGAAATGGAGAAATAAAGGCCAGGTCAATGTCACCCTTGGATACATCCCGGATCAGACTGTTGTATGTCCCTTGTCTCAGCTTGAACTTCACGTTCGGATGAAACTTGCGGAACGCCGCAACAACAGTAGGAAGCAAATGCAGCACGACGCTGTGCGGGAAGCCGACGCGAATTTCCCCCGCCTCCGGATCGAGAAATTCGTGAATTTCGCTGACGGCCTTCTCCAGATCCGTCATAATGCGTTCGATCCTGCTTAGAAACAAGCGTCCGACGCTTGTCAGATGAAGGTTGCGGCCCTTCTGGACGAACAGGTTGACGCCTAGCTCTTCTTCCAGCAGCCGGATTTGGCGGGATACCGCCGATTGGGCGACGTGAAGCTCCTCCGCTGCTTGAGTCACATGCTGTTTACGCGCCACTTTGACGAAATATTGCAATTGTCTTAGCTCCACTGCAGCCTCCTTGCGGTCATTGGACAATGTCTCATCGGAAAGATTATAATGAGGAAGGGTTTACCACGGCCCTTAAAATTCGCTCATACTCAAAGGAGGATCCTCTCTCATGACTCAGCAACTTGCACAACGCACGGGCGTTGCAACCCTGAAGGGCAATCCGATCACGCTTGTCGGCCCTGAGCTGAAAGCCGGCGACACGGCGCCTGACTTCAAAGTGAACAAGGACCTGATGACGGAAGTTACGCTGAAGGACTACGCCGGCAAGGTGAAGCTGATCTCCGTCGTTCCTTCTCTGGACACTGGCGTTTGCGACGCGCAAACTCGCCGCTTCAACGAAGAAGCCGCTAATCTCGGCGACAACGTAGTCGTATTGACGATCTCCGTTGATCTGCCGTTTGCTCAGTCCCGCTGGTGCGGCGCCGCCGGCATCGATAAAGTCATTACGCTTTCCGACTACAAGACGAAATCGTTCGGACAAGCCTACGGCGTCCTGATTAACGAGCTTCAGCTCGACATGCGCTCGATCTTCGTCATCGATCAGAACGACAAGATCACTTATGTCGAATACCTGAAAGAAATGACGGAGCACCCGAACTACGAAGCAGCTATCGCCGCTGTGAAAGCACTCGTATAATTTCGGATTCCGGATATACCGCTCGGCATAGAAAAACAGCGAGAACATTCTCGCTGTTTTTTCATTTTTTGTAGGCGGCCAATTTTTTATCCAAGGCCCCGTATATATCTAGAATCGTGCGGTAGTTCGAGCCAAAATCTCCAAGCGACCCTCGGGAAGCCGAGTAAATGTCTATGGCGCTATGTACCGGGGTGATGCTGAACAGCGTCAAGGTGACATCCTGCGTGCGGCCGAGCATCGTCCGTCTCTCGACGACTATTTCCCCTACATTCTTCACTTCATGAAGCAGCTTGTAGCCTGGCAGCTTTTTAAGGAGCGTAATTGTTTCGTCCCACAGCTTATCCATCGGCAAGTTGTAATGACGTGTCCGGAGAGCCGGGTCTTTGGCCTTCTCACCGGTCGATTCAAAGCTGCGCACAATGCCGATAAGCGTACGTTTAAGCAAAAGCTTTTCCCCCTTACACGAGCTAGCAGCACATAGAAACATCAATCATCGATGCACTAAACTTAATATTACCATTGATTGCGGCCAAGCAAAAGAGGGAACATGCGCTCCTTACAAAATATTGCTTATCCCGCCATCCGATTCGGTCTTTCCAGCAGCTCGCGCAGCACATAAGCAATCGCCCCGTGCGCCGTCGCCGTCTCCCCTAGCTCGGAATACCGAATCGGAGCTTCAAACGACGGAACAAACGGAAAGCGCGCCTGAATCGCCCCTTCCACATGAGGCTGCATCCACTTGCGATACCTTGCAATGGAGTTGCCGATGACGATCATCTGGGGATTCATCGTATGAATCATGTTGCCGATGCCGATGCCCAAATGAACGCCGCTTCGAATCAGCGCTTCAAGCACATCCGGATCTCCCGACTCCGCCCGCTTCACTATCGTCTCGCCGACGGCCGGTTCGTATGCGAGTCCGAGCTCATCGGCAAGAGCTTGCTCCGAAGCGTACATTTCCCAGCATCCTTGGTTTCCGCAAGAGCAGCGCCGCCCATCGATCTCGATTGTCGTATGTCCGACCTCGCCGGCATAGCCGCCGGCACCGCGATAAATTTCGCCGTTGACGATAAAACCGGCGCCGATCCCCGCTCCGACGCTTACGTATAATATTTCCGTAATCTGCTGCGCCGCGCCGATATCATGCTCGGCGAGGGCCGCCAAATTCGCTTCATTCTCAATAATGACCGGGATCCCAAGCTCCGTTTGAAGCCTCGAACGCCAGTCGAGCTGGCGCCAGCCGTGGGCAGGAACGAACAAAATGCGCCCGCTGGGCTGCTCGATGAGTCCGGCAATGCCGAGGCCCACTCCAACTACGCCGTGCGGACTGGGCGGCAGCTCAGCCCTCAGCTCGCGTGTCACATGAACGAGATCCGTAAGGACTCGATCGGCATCACCGGGCACCTGCAGCGGGTACCGCAGTTCCCGCACGACGTCCCCACGCAAATCCGTTACTAGCGCAAGCACATCCGTACGACGCAAATCAAGACCGATGACGTAGCCGGCTTCAGCATCGATTTGCAGCAGCACCGGTTTGCGTCCTCCGCTGGATGCGCCGATTCCCGTCTCCGTGACGAATCTTTCCGCGATCAGCTCTTCGACCAGCGCCGACACGGTCGCCCTCGTCAGCTTCGTCAGCTTCGCCAGCTCCGCCCGGGATATGGGGGCCAGCCGGCGAATGAGCCGGAGCAAGGTCGTCTTATTCATCGTCTTCAGCATGGAGCTGTCACCGGTCATCGGTATTTTTTTCATCATCGGGTCACCGTTTCGGAAGGAATTTGCAAGTACGCATGGAATAAGTATATCACAGCCTTTGTATATTCAATAAACAAAGTTATTGGAGGGTTAACAAGACATATGAAATACTATTTGGGCATCGATATCGGTACTTCTGCAGTTAAATGTATTGTAGTGGATGAAGAAGGAACCGTCAAAGGCAGTCACAGCGCCGAATATCCGCTGCTCCAGCCGAATCCGGGCTGGGCCGAGCAGCATCCGGAGGACTGGTGGGAAGGTTCGGCGTCCTGTATACGCGAGCTGCTGAATAAAACCGGTATCTCAGGCGAAGATGTGGCGGGCGTCGGCCTGTCCGGACAAATGCACGGCTCCGTCTTCCTCGATGAAGAGCTGAACGTCATTCGTCCGGCCCTGCTCTGGTGCGATCAACGGACATCCAAGCAGACTGCCGCCATCGAGCGGACGATCGGCTTTGAGGAGCTCGGCCGCCTGACAGGTAACCGGGCGTTGACCGGTTTTACGGCACCGAAGGTGCTGTGGCTGAAAGACGAAGAGCCGGCCAACTATGCCAAGGTGCGGCATCTGCTGCTGCCGAAAGACTACGTTCGCCTGCAGCTGACCGGTGAGCTCGGCATGGATGTCGCCGATGCGAGCGGCATGCTGCTGCTCGACGTAGCCGGCCGCCGCTGGTCGCGCGAAGTCACCGATGCGCTGGGCATTCCGATCGAATGGCTGCCCCCGCTGTATGAGAGCGCTGACGTAGCCGGCCGCATTACCGTCGAAGCCGCAGCACGTACCGGTCTCCAAGCCGGTACGCCGGTCGTCGCCGGCGGCGGCGACCAAGCTTGCGGCGCCGTAGGCGTTGGCGTCGTGCGCAGCGGCATCGCTTCCGTAGCGCTCGGCACGTCAGGAGTCGTCTTCGTACATGACGATAAATACACGGCGGACGATGAGTTTCGCCTTCACTCCTTCTGCCATGGCGTACAGGGCAAGTGGCACCGCATGGGCGTTATGCTCGCGGCCGGCGGATCGTTCCAATGGTGGCGCAATCATTTTGCACAAGAAGAGCTGGAACGTGCGCAGCAGGAAGGCCGTGACGTATACGACCTGCTGACCGAAGGCGCCGCGGGGGCCCCGCTCGGCAGCGAAGGCCTGCTGTTCCTGCCTTATTTGACCGGCGAGCGCACGCCGCATCCGGATCCGCAGGCCCGCGGCGGCTTCGTCGGCCTTAACCTTCGTCACACCAAGGCGCACTTGACTCGCGCCGTCATCGAAGGCATTACGTTCGGCCTTCGCGATTCGCTGGAGCTAATCCGTTCTTCCGGCGTTGCGGTCCATGAGCTGCGGCTGAACGGCGGAGGCGCGCGCAGTCCGTTCTGGCGCCAGTTAATCGCCGATATCTTCGGCATCCCGGTCGTTACCGTCAACTCAACGGACGGCCCGGCTTACGGGGCCGCTGTTATGGCCGCCTCCGGCGTCACCGGACGAAGCATTCCCGAGCTGTGCGAAGCCTGGATCCGCGTCGTCACCCGCGAGGAGCCGATCGCCGCGAATACTGAAGCTTACGAAGCCTATTATGAAGTGTACCGCAGCTTGTATCCGGCGCTTAAGGGCGCCATGCACGAGCTGAGCGACTTGGCGCAGAAGCAGCACTAACGGACAAAAAGGACCTGTCGATGGGGAGAAGCTTATGCGCAGCTTCCCGTTAGACAGGTCCTTCTTCATGCTCTAGTTAGAAAATGCTCTGGTTCGCACCTTTCCAATCGGCGAGGAACCGTTCGATGCCTGCATCCGTAAGCGGATGCTTCATCATCGACTCGATCACCTTGTAAGGAACCGTCGCAATATCGGCACCGAGCTTCGCCGCTTCGATGACATGCACCGAATGACGGACGCTCGCGGAGATAATTTCCGATTGGATATCGTGCATCCGGAAAATTTGGCTGATCTCCTCAATGAGCTGCATGCCGATCATATTGATATCGTCCAGACGCCCGATAAACGGCGATACGTATGTCGCGCCCGCACGTGCGGCGAGCAGCGCCTGCGTAGAGCTAAAAATCAGCGTTACGTTCGTCTTGATGCCGAGCTCCGTCAACCGCTTCGTAGCCTTGAGACCGTCCGCGGTCAACGGCACCTTCACAACGACACTGTCTCCTAGAGCGGCCAGCTTCTTTCCCTGCTCGACCATTTCGTCGGCTTGAAGCGAAATGACCTCCGCACTGATAGGCAGGCTGCCGACGATGGAAATAATCTCTTTCACCGTCTCAAAGAAATCCCTGCCTTCTTTCGCAATCAGCGACGGATTCGTCGTTACGCCGGCGATGACCCCAAGCTCATGCGCTTTTCGAATGTCTTCTACGTTCGCCGTGTCTATGAACAGCTTCATGATTCCTCTCCCTTGTCCTGCAGAATTTGATCGGATTCCATCCTGGATCAAAGCGGAAGCATTCGATGATAACCGGACAAGGTTTAGAATGTGCCGAAACAAACAAAAAAATCGGGGATAGCCCCGATTTTTCATTTGCATTAAAAACCCGCATATGCCGTCCGGTCTTTATGTTTCGAAACCTGCGTAGCAGGTGGGTGTCCGCAGATGCGCTTTTGAAGTCCCTTTTCGAGGGCAGGTCAGCCGCGCAGCAATATAGGTCTCCCGAGAAACATATTCAAAGGTTTCAAACACGATAAAACCGTAACGAACATCGCAGGATTTGGTTTGTAGACTTATTATAGCCCCGGGTTAAGGGAAAGTAAACACGAAACCGATGGATCGGTTACCGAAAATTACTTTTTGACCTCATCCGCCTCTTCCTCGGTCTGATCAGTCTGTACAGCCAGCTTCTCCTGCTCCTTCTCCTCCAACTCCTGCTGCTTCTGCTGCAGTCTGGAGAAAGATTTGTAAAACATAAAGAAGGAAAACGCCGAAACGAGCGAGCCCATGAAGAACGGGATCAGGAACGTAAACTGCGTTACGCTGATGTAAAGAATGAGACCATTGATGACAATCAGAGCGACTGACGCGAGCGGGTTGCCGATCGTGATCAGCAATGCGTTCTTCACGATTTGGAGCGTTTTCATGTGCAGATGAACGAGAATCGAGAAGAAATTGAACAACGAAGCCATCAAAATAACGCCGAACGTAATAAACAGCACGGAGAGCAGCTGAAGCGTTCCCGCCTGCGACACATAAAAGCGGTAGTTCACGATCAAGATGACGCCGATGATAACGTACAGAATGCCGCCGATCATGCTTTGCAAATAATTTTCTTTATAACCTCGGAAAAATGTTTTGAGGAGCGGCACATCGCCTTCCCCCATGACCCATTTGCGGGCGACGGCGAACATGGCTGCCGTAGCCGGGAATAGTGTAAATGGAGATACAATGGCGATAAGCACCAACGTTTGCATAAATACGTCTTCTGGGCTCGTCATTGCCGCTAATAGCAAAAAGAACACCGGAATCGAGCAGATGATCCATAACACGTTCGTAACGGACAACCTCATGATCCATTCGGAAATCCGATAAAACCCACCCATAAGACCTTTCATTTCCATTGCAGGCAGTCCTCCCTTGTCGACGGCATAGCTTATCCCATTATAACCGATTTTCCCTCATTCGCCAAAGCAAGAAGTTGTAAGCCGCGCTCCTCGTGCCGTCGGCCCCAAGACCACTTCAGAGCTAAAGACCGCCCAAATTGGGCCGTCTTCGCGGCTCCATGCACTTCACTAAATATTCCCACAAAAAACAGGCCCCTCAAACGAGGAGCCCGTCATTATGCGTTTATACCAGCGTCTCTTCCGAGCTGCGCGGCGCGCGGTCACGATCGCGGTCGCGGTTGCCGCCTGCGCTGCCCCCGCGATAGCCGCCGCCGCCGCCGCCGCGGTTGTCGCCGTCGCGGCGCGGGTAGCGGTCACGGCTGCCGTAGTCGCTGCGTCCGCCGCCGCCTTCGCTGCGGCGACGGTCGCCCCAACCGGAACCGTAGCGGCCGCCGACTTTGCGTCCGGAATCGCGGACGTCCGGACGGCGCTTGCGAGCCCGGATCGGATCTTCCGGCGTCAGTTCAATCGTAACATCCTTCTTCTCGCCCGTCAGGAGCTTCAGAGCAGCTGCCAGCAAGTTAACGGAATCATACTGCTCGAGCAGATGAATCGCCATGCCTTTGAACTCGCCCGCCGTCTCGCTGTCCAGCACTTCCAGAATGCGCTCCGCCGTTACCTTCTGTTTGCCTTCGAGCGCCTCCGCAAGGCTCGGCAGCGGCTTCTTCGGAATCTTGTGGCGCGTAACCTTCTCGATGAAGTGAAGATGATCGAGCTCGCGCGGCGTAACGAACGTCCAGGCCGTTCCTTCTTTGCCGGCGCGGCCCGTACGGCCGATACGGTGCACATAGCTTTCCGGATCCTGCGGCAGGTCGAAGTTAACGACGTGTGTTACGCCGGATACGTCCAGGCCGCGGGCCGCAACGTCGGTCGCTACAAGCACATCGATGCTGCCGTCGCGGAATTTGCGCATGACATTGTCGCGCTGGTTCTGCGACAGGTCGCCGTGCAATCCTTCCGCCGAGTAGCCGCGCTTCTGCAGCGCTTCAGCCAACTCGTCGACGCGGCGCTTCGTCCGGCCGAAGATGATCGCCAGCTCCGGCGACTCCATGTCCAGCAGACGAGAAAGCGCGTCGAACTTCTGCTTCTCATGAACTTCGATATAGGCTTGCTGAATCAGCGGCGCACTAACTTGCTTCGGAATAACGGATACGTGCTCCGGATTCGTCAGGAACTGGTTGCCCAGCTTCTGAATGTTCGGAGGCATCGTCGCTGAGAACAGCATCGTTTGACGGTTTTGCGGCACAAGGCTCAAAATCGTCGTGATGTCGTCCATAAAGCCCATATCGAGCATTTCGTCCGCTTCATCCAAAATAACCGTCTGCACGTCGTCCAGCTTGATCGTCTTACGGTTAATGTGGTCGAGCAGACGACCCGGCGTACCGATAATAATTTGCGGCTTCTTCTTCAGACCGCGAATTTGCTTCACGATATCTTGACCGCCGTAGATGGCCAGGGAACGCGTGCCCTTGAACCGGCCCAGCTTGCCAATCTCTTCGGCAACCTGAATCGCAAGCTCACGAGTAGGACACATAATGAGAGCAACGATCCGCTCTTCGTTCACGTCGATTTTGTTCACGAGCGGCACGCCGAACGCCGCCGTCTTGCCGGTACCCGTCTGCGCCTGACCGATCAGGTCGCGGCCCTCCAGCGCCAGCGGTATCGTCTTCTCCTGAATTGGGGTGGACTCCTCAAAGCCCATCTCCGTAATGGCTCTCAGCACTTTAGGCTCGAGGCCGAACTCTTGGAATGTTTTCAACTCCATCCAATCTCCTTTGTTTGAAAGGGGGCTGTGTTGCCCCTCTATCTGTATTTACCCTTAAGGTCGACACCTCATGGTTCCAGTATTCCAAGCTGATCCGCATGACCATTCATCGCTTAAGCCGAACTTAAGAATATCTAGATTATTATAGCACAAGCCAAATATTGTTTGCCAGTTAACGGGCAAAGATCGCAAAATGTATGAAACCTCAGCCCGTATTCCCCGTAATACTAAGCAAAGTAATCCCAAGCATGGTCAGAGGAGCGAAAACCGTATGTCGATATTCAAGCGAATTGGCAGTATCGTGCGAAGCAACCGTCCGGAGCCGATTAAAGCATCACCGCCTAACCCATATGAGCATAGTCGTCCCGGCGATATCATTGAAGTCGATTTGGAGCAGTATATGGTGTCCGGCAAAGTGGTGTATTTTGACCGAGGCTTCGAGCCACACCGCTTCGCTTATTATATCCAAAGCGGCAAAGAGATCAGGTGCCTAATCGTGGAGAAAGGCCGAACGAATGAAATTTTCTTATGCTCGTTCCTGGAAGGCTCTCTGGATGACCCGCACAACGTCCCGACCCAGCTTGACATTGACGGAGAAGTCACTTACCACTTGGAGCATCATCGCAGCGACGTGACCCGTGCGGAAGGAAATACCGATTTCCGTACGGGGGACGACGTGCTGTTCTGGCGCTATCTCGGCGCAGATAACGACTACTTCTTTCTGCAATGGCAGGACGGCAAATTCGTGGCTCTGCAAGGAAACAAAATACCGGCGGCCGACGTCAAGTTTCTTCACGCTGGCCGTTAATTCGATCCAGGGGTGAGCAGCATGAAACGCATGAAGACATGGATCGCCGCGCTGCTGATCGCTGCGCTCCTGTCCGGCTGCACCGACGCCGGCTCCTACATCAAAGGTGAATACCCGCTTATCAAAGCGGAAGGACAAGGCAGCCAAGTCGTAAAAATATACAGCGCTGAAGGCAAGGACGTACCGACGGTAGCCCGCGAGCTTACCGCCAAGGAGAAGCCGCTGGAACAGTCCAAGGAGTCCGCCGATCAGATGTTCCTGGTTTACCAGGATAAAATTGTTAATTTGCAAAAGGACCCGCAGAACGAAGCGAATACGTTGGTGGAAGTCGACTCCATCGAATATGCGAGACAGAACTACGATTCTTCGTTCCTGCAGGGCTTCGTAACCGCAGCGCTGCTCCAATCCGTACTAGGAAACAGCTGGTACAGCAGCCCGCCGAAGTCTGCGCCTTATCGGGGCTATACGACGGTATACCCGAATGTCGGCAGCAGCGCGAACAGTGCGCCGAAGCCGTCCGCCGCCACCCAGCCGAATACAACCACGGGCTCGGGCAGCTTCTCAACAGGCAAAAGCACAGCGGCCGACAGCGTGCGGAAGAACGACGGCTCGGTACCGAAAGCATCAAACGGGGCCGGCTCCTCCAGCACCTACAACAAATCGCAGCCGAGCACCAGCAAAGGCTCCGGCACCTTCAAAAAACGAAAATGACAAACAGCCGCCCGTCAGCTTATCGAGCTGTCCGGCGGTTTTTCTCATTCGGATAAACGGTCAATGGCGGTTGCTCGTCAAATATAAAGCCTCTTTTATTTGACAAATGGTTAGTTTTGTATGGAACTTTCCATCTTTATGCATGATACTTGCTAATGTCTGCATACTACTTGTAGAGGTGATTGGCTTTGAAAAGAGCTGTCGACGCTCTAATCATCGTTTTGGGGGCACTGCTTGTCGCGATCGGCTTCAACACGTTCCTCATCCCGCACGAGCTGCTCAGCGGCGGCGTCTCCGGCGTGGCAATGCTTGTCGGATACATTTTCACCCAATGGAATATTTCGCTCTTGTACCTCATCTTTAATCTGCCGATTATGATCTGGGGCTTAGTCGTGATGGGCAAAAGATTCGTGATCTACAGCATTGCCGCCGTGTTGTTCACCTTCCTGTTCATGCAATGGGTGCCGACCAGCCTGTACGTTAGAGATCCGATTCTCGCATCCGTGTTCGGCGGCGTTATCGTCGGTATCGGCAGCGGAATCACCTTGCGTATCGGCGGCTCCAGCGGCGGCTTCGACATCGTAGGCTCGATCTTGACGCGCAACCGCGATTTTCCGCTCGGCACGGTGCTCTTCGCCTTGAACGGCGTCGTAATCGTACTTCTTGGCTATTTGAAGAACAATTGGGACTTGGCGCTTTGCTCCATGCTGGCAATCTTCATCAGCGGTAAAGTGGTCGATATGATTCACATCCGCCATGTCAAAGTGACCGCCTTCATCGTTACCAGGAAGCGCGAAGAAATGGCCGAACGGCTGCTCAAGATCCCGCGCGGCGTTACCGTTATGCGCTCGGAAGGAGCCTTCACCCAAAACGAGCATTATACGCTCATGACCGTAGTCACGCGCTATGAGCTCGCCGAATTAAAAAAAATCATCCGGGCGGTCGATTCCAAAGCGTTCGTCAATATTGTCGAGACCGTCAGTGTCTGGGGCGAGTTCAGACGCGCCAAGCAGTAAGAGAACGCGTTGGTCTATGAAATCCAAAAACTGTACATACAACAAGCATGGAGATGTGCTATACTGAGGTAGTAAAATTTCATAGCGACTTGGGTTACAGCAAGCGATTCACGGTTCGACCTTTTTTCTCATTTCGACAACGACTGGGAAGGGATGGTGCCTGTGGAAACGGTGAAATTGTCCAAGATCGTCTCGAAATTGTCTCCAGAACTGGTTCCTTTCCTCAAGAAGAAGGAGCTTGACTCCGACATCGTCTTGATGGACGGTCTCGATTCTCTTGAAGTCGATGACGTAATGGAGATTGTACAATTCAGCATTTCGGAACATCAACGCGACGCCTTTCTTCACTGAAAGGCGTTTTTTCTTTTATTTCGGCCCGCAAAATGTTATTCTTTTGTAATAAATACTGGTTTCATCGAATGTAAACGTAAGGTAAACTAGAACCATAACCTTTGGAGGTGTCTCGTATGGGTTTATCGCCTTGGCATATCATTTTGGTAGCGGTCGTCGCACTCCTGTTATTCGGACCGAACAAGCTGCCTGAACTCGGACGGGGCTTCGGCAAAATGTTCCGCGAATTCAAGGACGCAACAACCGGTAACGGCGGTAACGATGAGCCGGCGCCGCAGCGCAAAGAAATTAACCCGGCTGAGACAGTAAACGCGGATGTGAAGCCGGAAGCCTCTGCAGCTCAGACCGCACAACCCGCTCCGCAGCAAGATCGGCAGCCGTGATCGAATAAGCCCGCCTTCTCTCGCTAGAGATAAAGGCGGGCTTATTTGTTTATCCATCACAAGCAACCGTCAGATTATTGTCCGACCGGCTTCCACCCTTTACGCCGGCGCGCCACGAAATGCGTTCCCAAAAATCCTGCCGCAGCAAGCAGTGCCATAATGGACGCAAATATGTACATGCTTCCTCCCCCGTACGCATCGTTCAGCATCCCTCCGACTATGCCTCCGGTAATTCCGGCGAGACCCAGGAACACCATCGCAAGGAGCGACTGTCCTGTCGCGCCGAGATGCTCCGGCAGGATGCGCGCGGTATAGTGCACCGCGGCAATCCAGAACACGGCGAACGTCACGGCGGCGCCCGCTTGCAAGAGCAGCAGCACCCAGGCATTCTCCGCAGCCGCATAGCCGAGCCATCGCAGCGAAAAGAGCAGTGCAGCGAGACCGATTAATGAAAATTCGTGTACGCGGCGCAGCAGCCGATTGAGGAGCAGGAAGACCGGTATCTCCACGACGGCGGCGAGCGCCCAGGCCCAGCCGACCATGTTGTCGGTGGCTCCTAGCTGCTTCATGTACAAGCCCAGCATTACGTCGTTCATCCGGTGCGGTATGGAGATGACCAGGACGAGGCCCAGAAAGCCCATGAACGGTTTGTTCTTCAGCAGCTGCCCCATCGTCCGCAGCGACGTTCGCTCTCCGCTCACCGGTTCGTCGCGAAGCGGGATCAGCAGCAGCATCGGGACGACCCAAGCCGCCCAATACAAATACGGAATCTTCAAGATTCCCCCCATTAACGCCAGCAGCGAGCCTCCGAGCAGCGATACCATCGTAAAGCCGATCGAGCCGAACAGCCGTACGGAGCCATACGAGGAACCGCGTCGCTCAACCGATCGAATCGTAATGCTGTCGAGCAGCGGCATGGACGGCTGCTGGAAAAAATAGAGCAGCAGTACAAACGTTAGCGTCCACGCATAGGAGCTCACGTTAAACAGCCCGACGGAGCTGACAATCGTTAGCAGCCAGAGGATGAGGATGATTTTCTTCACCGTGTGCCAGCGGTCGCTCAAATATCCCCATAATGGCTGGGCGAAGATTGCTACTAGCGGACCTACGTTCATCAGAAATCCGATTTCCGCAGACGTATATCCTCGGGTTCCGAAATATAATGGTAAAAACGGGAGCAGTACTGCATTCGTTGCATACGCCCAGAAGTTGAGTCCGCGTAGAGTCAGCAATTGTTTATCCATGTTAGCGCAAGTTCCTTTGACTGCAGTATGGTCGATCTCCATCCGACTTATATCGTAACCGAAAAAGCGGCCGAAGAGAAGACCCTGCCAATAGTCGACAGCATACGGCACCGTCCTACAAATTACCTATGTGCTCGTAGCTCTATTTTACATATAATAGATAAATAGACTGCTAGAATGGGAGAGGACAACGCAATGGATGTACTTCTGGCTTCACTGATGATGATTTGGGGAAATGTGTCCTCCGGTAATCCGGACGTCACCTTCGAGCAGATGGTGCAGGCGTCGATCGAGGCGCAGAAGCCGCAGGTCGTTCAGCCTGCACAAACCGCCGTCGCTTCCGGCGGCACGGGCGGCTTTCAGATTGATTATTTAACGCCGACGAACAAGCAGGATCCGCAGAAGGATGCACCAAAGGTCAAGGGCGTTTACGCTACGGCTTACAGCGCCGGGGGCGCCCGCTTTGAGAAGCTCGTGAAACTGATGGACGACACCGAGCTGAACTCCATGGTCATCGATGTGAAGGACGACAACGGCTGGATCACGTATCCGACGGGGAATCCCAACCTCGAGAAGATGGGAGCCGAGCAGAAGTTTATGGACGTCAAGAAAGTGATCGATACGATGAATGAGCATAACATCTATCCGATCGCCCGCGTCGTTGTATTCAAAGATACGGTTCTTGCCAAGAAGCGGCCGGACCTGTCGTTCATCAACCCGGACGGATCCGTGTGGAATAACGGCAAGGACAGCTTCGTCAACCCTTACAACAAAGAAGTATGGGAATATAACGTTGAAGTGGCGAAGGAAGCGGTGAAAGCGGGCTTTAAAGAAATTCAGTTCGACTACGTACGGTTCCCGGAAGGCTTCGAGAAGCGGGCGGACGTGCTCAAATATACGAAAGATGAGCGCACACGTATCGCCGCCGTTGCGGAGTTCGTCAAATATGCGCGCGAGCAGCTGACGCCGCTCGGTGTTCGCGTTTCGGTCGATATTTTCGGCTATGCGGCCAGCGTTCCGGCTGCGGAAGGAATCGGGCAAGATTTCCAGAAAATTTCCGAGAACGTCGATGTCATCTGTCCGATGATTTATCCGAGCCATTATACGACCGGCTGGTTCGGGGCCAAGGTGCCTGACGCCGCCCCTTACCAAACGATTAATGGCGCTATGGTCGATACGAACAAGAAGCTGGACCCGCTAGGCTCGCAGCTGAAGCCGATCGTGAGACCGTGGATTCAAGACTTTACCGCTACATGGGTGCCGGGACATATCAAATACGGAGCCCATGAGGTGGAGGAGCAAATCCGGGCGCTGCGCGACAACGGCGTCGAGGAATATTTGCTCTGGAATGCCGGCAACTCGTATTCGGCTGATGCAAAATTTTAAACCAAGTCCCCGCTTATCCATACAAAAAATAAAGAGCGGCCCCTTCCTTGCAGCTTGATGCAAAGAAGCGGGCCGCTCTTCATTGGTGTATCGGCGTACGATTGTTCGACCGATTACCGTTGGCCCGCCCACTGCCCTTTCGACACTTCCCGGAACCGTGAACGAATTGCATGATACGCCGTTTATGATAGCAGATGGTCAAGGTTTTGGCGAGAGGACTGGCGCTTGGCTCGCAGCGCTTGCTGTTGCCGTGTGTGAAATTCAGGTACAATAAGGAAAATGTGCCGCAGCGGCGCTAGAGATGGAGGGACATTCGTATGTTGGAGGCGGGGACGAAAGCACCGTTGTTCGAAGCGGAAAGCACCCAGGGAACGATCCGGCTTGCCGATGCGATTGGCACAAGGCCGGTCGTATTAATCTTTTACCCGAAGGACGAAACGCCGATCTGTACGAAACAGCTATGCGCGGTTCGCGATTCCAAGGAGCATTATGCGAAATACAACGCTCTTGTGCTTGGCGTCAATCCGGGCTCCCTGGAGGAGCACCGGAAATTTGCAAGCAAGTTTCTGTACGATTTTCCGCTAATTTCGGATAAGGGTGAAACGATTCGCCGGCAGTACGATGTCGGCGTCAATTTCTTGTCCTTTCTAGGACAGCAGCGCGTCGTGTTCGTGATCGGCAAGGACGGCCGCGTTGCCTATGCCCGCAAAGGAAACCGGCCGACATCGGAAATTATCGCGGCACTGGAAGCGGCGGAACGGGCGGGAGCACGATCGTAATCGCCGTTCAACGAAATGAAAACGCCCCTAATCCAAGTGGATTGGGGCGTTTTAGCATTAGGACTCTGCTCCATTCGAGCTGGTTCCTCATTGCCGTACTCTTTATTGAGACAGGCGCATAGCCAGATCGTACATCTCCATGTTGAACGGTTTCTTGGCGGCGACGACTTGGTCGATCGGAGTCGCCACGAGCTCGCCGTTAATGATGCCGCAGGCTTTGCCGGATTCGCCCGCTATGAGCTGGCGTACGGCGAAGTCGCCGAGACGGGAAGCCAGAACCCGGTCGTTGTGCGTCGGCGTGCCGCCGCGCTGAATGTGGCCAAGCACCGTAACGCGCGGCTCGATGCCGTTGCGTTCCGTAATTTGACGGGAGATATCTTCTCCGCGGCCAACGCCTTCCGCTACGATGATGATACTGTGACGTTTGCCGTTCATGAAATTTTCCTTCATCCGGCTCGCGATATCGTCGATATTGTACGGAACTTCCGGCACCAGTATCGCTTCCGCTCCGCTGGCGAGACCCGCATACAGCGCGATATCTCCGCAGTGACGGCCCATAACTTCAACGATGGAGGAACGCTCATGCGACGTCATCGTATCGCGAAGCTTGTTGATTGCATCAACGACGATGGTTACGGCTGTGTCGAAGCCAATCGTGAAGTCCGTGAACGGAATGTCGTTGTCAATCGTGCCCGGCAGCCCCATCGTCTTGATGCCGAGCTGGCTCAGCTTGTTGGCGCCTTGATAAGACCCGTCCCCGCCGATGACGACAAGACCGTCGATCCCGCGGCGGTGCAAATTGTCGACAGCGATCTTACGCCCTTCTTCCGTCAAAAACTCTTTGCAGCGGGCCGTCTGCAGAATCGTACCGCCGCGCTGGATAATATCGCCTACGCTGCGCAGATCCATTTTACGAATATCGTCGTGAATCAGTCCATAATACCCGCGCTGCACGGCATAAACTTCAAGTCCATGAAACAAGGCGCTGCGCACGACGGCGCGAACTCCTGCGTTCATTCCCTGCGAATCGCCGCCGCTGGTAAGCACTGCAATCGATTTTACTGCTGACATGATGGTTCCCTCCTGAGATTAATTTAAGCCTCTCGGAATAAAAATTCCCGCATCGGCTCTGGCCTTTCGGCCAGGGTCTTGTTT
>NZ_JBHLWN010000063.1:0-43083 GCF_042432825.1 Paenibacillus chartarius
AAATCCGAATCTACGACGGTAGAGGCTTCACTAAAACTCAATTCGTCGGACAGACTCCTAGGATCTCGTTCGTTCTGATCGGTTTTGAGCCACTCGTCGATCAGCAGTAGAATCCGTTCTACCGTAGTGGGAGGCTTCTCTCTCTTCAAGTTTTTTTCACTGTGTTCCGTGAGATTCCGAGCTTCTGTGCGGTTTCCCGTTGGGAGAGCCCTTCACGCTCGATGCAGTGTTTGATAAGATGGAATTGAGCCACAATAGCAAAGAAAGCTCGGGGACGTTTTTTTAGGAACCGTCAGATCGCTTCTCTCGATTTTCAACAACAGCAGATGGACAAATTCCATTCAATGCCTGGATCTACAGGGTTGACAATGGAAATACTAATCGAACTTCGGTTCCCTCTGTCGAACTCTGGATATGCATTCTTCCGCCTATTTTCCGGGTCATGATTTCACAATAACTCAATCCAAAACCGAGCGCTTCTTCTTTCGTCGTGAAAAACGGTTCTTTGACACGAGGTAATATGTCCGCTGCGATTCCTTCTCCATTGTCCGAAATAATGAATTCCACCGTCTCATCGGATATCCGAACGAGAAATCCTACAATTCCATTAGATCCGCACGCTTCGCATGCATTGCGGCAAACGGCAGTGATTATTTCCTCCAACCTAAGTTCCTCGGTCAATACCTGTCCATTTTGACCAGAAAACTCGCGAATGAGCGCCTCGTAACCAAGGATGCTCTTTCCGGGGAACCTATAGATGGGCTGGAACACATGATAAAAATCGTTTTGTACGAGCAATTGTTCAATATTAGGCATCAACGGCTACTTCCTTTGCTAGAGAATCAAAATAAGAAGCTACCCCGAATTGGAGCAGCTTTGAGCTTGGAAGCAACAAATTCCTCCCAGCTACTATAGACAAAATCCTTCGGCCCCATATTTCAAAGGGTTTGTGTTATCGTTTGTACGATCTCGAAAGAAGATAGGCCTTAGGACTTACAGATAAACTCCATCCTTCCTAATGAATCTCCGCTATTTACGACAGAATCCTTCTTTATACCCAATTATTCGCCAAAAAAACGCCGACTCCTCCCGAACATGCGTTCTTGCAACCCTATTTTTACTGAGTAAATAACCCGCTGTGGATGACGGCTGTAAGGAATTTGAGCATCGGTGTTTGCTTCAGGCGGGTGAATAAGAAACTAAGCGTTTGGGTAAAATATTTTCTGTTGCTTTAAGGAACTTAATCAAACAGGGAGAACAAGTATGCACCGATCTGCTATTTCATTCTTAGATCAAAAACGTGTGCAACCTAAGCAATGCAGAAATTGCATATGGGGTTGTTGGGACGGTTTGAAACAGTATTGTCCTAGACAAACTTGTGTAAAAGATCATTTCTGAGATACAAGTTCAGTTTGGGAATTTGCCTTTCTGAATGGGGGAGGATAACAAATCGAATTATGACTAGGCCGGTTCCTGTAAAGAAAAAGAATCGGCTCTTACACAATTATTCAACTTTTGCATTGACGTCGCCAGGTAAAGTGTTGATAGCAGCAAATGCTTCTGGACTAACGACAGAAAGGGTGTTATTGTGGGGAGCTAATTCATTTAATCCGGTAGTCAAGTTAGGATTTTCTGGAATGGAAATGGGCAGATCACCATCATTACCAACGATATGACGATCAGCGCGGAAGAACTAAGTAGCGTATACATTATTCTTCAAATGGGTCAAACAGCATCTGCACATCAAGCGGTTGTATGGTATCAGCGCTAATGCCGTCAACACGCAAATCAGCATCGCGATGATCTCCTACTGCCTTCTCTTGCTCTTGCAGCGTAAAGTGGCGTATCGCGGAAAACTGCTGCTCATGGTGTACAAACTCGTGCAACATCCAATACGGCAACTGGGTTTCACATTTTGTCCGAATGGATCTTGGCTTCTCCTATGACCAACCGCCCGGTGAGGAGGAGTTATTCGGGAAATTGCCCGCGACTCTGCTGCTCACTTGTACGTCCTTCTTAATCCTTATCGCGGTTCCGCTCGGCATGTCGTCCGCTATATACCGTAACCGATGGATTGACCGATTCAGCCGTTTCGTCGCCATCGTCGGCGCTTCCGTCCCTAGCTTCTGGCTAACGGGTTCCGTTTTGAGGTTGAAAACATTAAATGACAAGCCGAATGGCGTGCAAATTGACAACCAATTTGACACGCCATTTTTCTTTTATCATTAAGGGTTTTTTGATTATTTCGCTCAAAATGACACTACAATGTATATACGTTTGGAATTATGGAAACAATTTATGTATAATGTCATATTAGATGTCAATTGATTGTCATTTCATGCGTCAATTTGGATGCCAATTTAAAATAGGAGGTTGCTCGATGGATTTGTTCCTCAAACCAAAGCCTAGACTTGGCAGTAAGGCAACCTGGGTTGTTTCTGACCGAGCAAAGGCTATTGTGAAATATTACGCTCAATACACTGGCTACACCGAAGATGAAGTTGTAGACCAAGTATTGTCGAAATTGAAAGATGACCCAGAGTTTATCAAATGGATAAAAGATAAGAGACGTAACAAACGTGCAATGGCACAAATCTTCTCGGATACCGAAGCGGAGGAAAGCACCGTTGGCTAAATTAAAAAGGTTAGCAACCACAGAAGATAATATCGTTACGGTTGAACGACCGATAACGGATAGCGAAATACATTCGCGGCGGTCTGGCGATTATTTCCTGCTAACGCCGTTAAAATTTGCAAATAAATACCGCGATGTTTTATTTAGACCTGTGAATGTTCATTGGAATGATAAGATATATCAGATTCAAATGAACACCTGTACTGACCCTTTTTGTAAATGGTTTGGCTTACCTCAACAAAGATTTGAAACCGTTAAAAATAAACCGAGCAGGTACAAATTGATCGGGAGTCTAAAACATGGCAGCCAGTCGATAGTATGCAACCCTGACCCGATTCGAACAGGAGTTGGGATGACTTGGGATAGCACCACACAACCATTATCCAATTGGTCTATTGCGGAGGAAATCGCCCGTCTCGCGGCGGTCGATAGCGTTCAGGATTGGGAGCCTGAGTATCAATTCCATCGGGAAGCTTGCTCGAATGCTAGCCTTACTCCATTCGTTAGTCCGAAGGATTTTTATAAACAAGGAAAAAGCAGTAGCAATTCGCAAAAATGGCAATGCAAGGCTTGCAAAAAGATAACAAATGTACTGCCGTCACAGAGAGAATCTTTTGGATACCATCAGAAACGAAATGATGTGCTACTCTCTCTCGCCCTATGCCTTTTGAACCGAACTCCAGTTAAAAGAACTTGTGAAATACTCCAAATAGGTTCCGAAACGTATTACAGTAAATTGGAGTGGCTTTACAAAAGATGCTTGGAGTTTCTTGAACGGCACGAAACCAAAGCGTTTGCAAAAAAGAAATTCGATGTCATGTGGCTGAATACGGACAAAATGATTTATTACTTGAACAATGTCCGTAAGCGAGGTCAAGGCAATCTTCGGTACGACGACCTGGAAGATAGGCATTTCGCAACTCATATCGTTGTCACCAGTGATGTTCATTCCCGATACGTATTCAGGTCTGACGTTGCCTATGATTGGAACATAGGCATGGATGACATCGAAAATGATACAAAATTATATAAAGAAGACCATCTGAACGAGTTTGCAAGGAAAAATGCAAGGTTAAGATTTTCTTTTGCTCCTCAGCCGCCTACCGACAACGATACTCAGACCCAATACGAATACCGCGAAGAACTGAATGAATTCAACCGCAGGAAAAAATATATTGATGGTCTTCATGTGAATTCGACATATACGACCATTGCTCACTTGTGGTGGATAAAACAAATGGTGCAAGCTGATGAATGGAGATTTGTCACCGACGAGGACTATTCGATTATGACAGCTCTCTACCGCGTGTTCGCTAAAGAGATTCGTCTATTCGCGGCACATCATTTCCTATGCAAAATTGACCGAAGAAAAAGCCGACGGGATGCGTTCATGGAGAGCCAAAAAGCAAGAGAGCAACTTGTTGCTTGGGGACGAAGTAACGGATACTTCAAAGATTCCGCTTCTAAACTTGCATACTTGAAGTTGACCGAATTGTTCAAAACACACACATTTCATCAGATGGTCAGCGTAGTTGGCAAAAATTATCCCAAATGGGCAAAGACTCCGATTGAACACCCTTTGCCTACTGCCGACCAGGGAATTCGTTATGTAGACTGCACCACCGATTTATCCGCATATGAACCTAAAGATATTGCCAATATGATACTCCAAGTAAACGACAAAGCGGTCAACGCTTTCTTGCAACAAATACGTCGGAGGATATCTATTTTGGAAAGACCGCTTGTAACAGCGAGAGGCGAAGGCAAGAGTTACATCTATGCCAACTTCAATCCTAAATACGCTCAATACGCACAAACGATTCTTCGCACCTTTTATAACTTCTGCATGCCATTCAAATCGTATGATGGAACAAAAGCCACCCCCGCTCAACGAATCGGGATTACAGACCACCAGTTCACAATAAAAGATATCATTTACTTTAGATAAAGCTAGGGTTCCCTTGGCTTTAATTTTTTTCAAAGAAAACAACTTTTAGTGGTAAAATAAGTTAAATGAATGGAACATTTAGTGGAGATGAAACGTCTAACAAATAGAGATCCGATTGTATGGAGGTGGTATTTGTGAAAAAAATTATCCTGTTAATTGCATTTATGCTCATTTTGGTTGCGTGTTCAAATTCGGTCATTCCTCTCCCTCCTGAAGCGAAGGAATCCAAAACTGCTTGTCCCGAAGAAATACTTCATTTGGGCGGAACGTGCTACTCGATTCCCAAATCACACAATGATACAGTAGCTTGGTACGAAGATAAAGCCAAAAAAGAGGGTTGGACGTTCAATATGACTACTGACGATGAACCTTTCTCCTTTATTTTGACCACAAAAGATAAGAAGGCAACATTGACGTTTTATAGGCAAACTGATGAGAAAAGCACAGGCATCTTGATAAAATATTGACGCTGAAAAAGGCATGGTCAAAAGACCACGCCTTTTTTGTTAATCCAACGTGCATTTAATTGACAATTTACTTGTCAAATTGTGTGACATTTGGACGCTTTCCACCTCAAAACGGAACCCGTTAGCTTCTGGCTGGGGCTTCTTTTCATTGAGAGCCTGTCAGTACGGTCCCGGTTGCTTCCATCAATAGGTACTGGTTCGATTCTGCACCTATTCTGCACCTATTCCTTTCTTCGCTGACGTTGGGGTTGACGATGGCGGCTGTTTATGTTCGGCTTATTCGCACCCAGTCTTATCGAAAGCTTGGGTCAGGAGTTCATCCGGGGAGCTCGGGCAAGAGGGATAAACAGTAAACGCATTTTGATACTCTACGCTTTTCGTCACTGCCTGACCCCTGTCATCAATATGTTTGTCGTCAGCTTAGGGAGCTTGCTGAGCGCGGCGGGTATTAATCTGCTGGTTGATTTGTCATGCCGTTATCTCAATCCTGAAATTCGGCTGAAAGGGGAGACAAGCCTTCGCCCGAATCAGCGGGTTAGGTCCCATTCGCATCGTCAGCATTGGTAGAATGGCTCAAGACCTTACAATGATACGCTAGGAGGGAACCAGATAATTCGTCGAAACAAATCGCAACTGCTGCGGCACTTTATATTCGTATACGCTTTGGTTGTCTCGTAACCTTATCCGCCTGCGGAGTAGGAAAACCGAATGATCTGAATGTTAAAGTTGCCGACTTTACGTTTACGAATCAGGACGGGGAACCGTTCGGACTGGCGGATTCGAAAGATAAGGTTTGGGTCGCCTATTTTACATTTACGCATTGCACAACCGTTCGCCGAACTGCAGCAAATGATGAAAAATGTCGGGATCAAGGCAGAAATTGTATCCTGCACCTTTCGCGTCTCTTTTCAAAAAGCGGTTTTATTATAAATATCGAGCCCCTGAAACCAAAAGCAAAAAGGCGATTCCGAAACATAACCACGTCAGCCATTTATCCTGTCGGTCAAATAAGTTCATGGCATTTTCCCTTTCACATAATCCGCATTGAACAAAAACAGACGCAACAGCAAGATCAACGCCGGTAGCAACAGCAGCAGTCCCGCCGCGAATGAGGCAACCAATGCGCGTCCCATCACCGGGTTCGTCACACCGCCAGTGACGGTCAAGACGGGATAAAGCAGATACGGCAGATGCGATTGTCCGTAACCGAAAAAAGCGAAGGCGAATTGGGCCATCACCAGAATAAACGCCAAGCCGAATCTTTGTCTGCGCCAGATGAGCCGCATCGCCATCGCAAAACAAACGAGAGACATGCCGAACATCCACCATACATCCAGCGTGTTCAGAAAATGTTCGAGGTTATGGTTTCGCAGTGCCATAAACGTAAACAGACTGGAAATGATGGTCGGGATACCTGCCCAAAGCGCAAAACGACGAAGCCACTCTAGTGCTTTTCGGTCCTCGGCATGAGCCGCGTAATACGCAAGGAAAGAAGAACTGATAAAGAGAACGCTTGATATGGCGAGCAAGACGACGGCCCATGAATAGGTGCTGAAAAATAGCTCCTCCATCAACAAATGAATTGAGCGGCCTTCGAAGGATAAAAAACCGCCTTCCGAAATGGTGAACACGGTTGACAGCGCGGCTGGAATCAGCAATCCCGTTGCCCCGTAAGCGAGCAAGTAAAGATTGCTTTTTCTTGCCCCGTAGTTGGCGAAGGCGTAGAAGGATCCCCGAATCGCAAGCAAGATCAGCGCAATACTTCCGGGGATCAGCAAGGCGGTTCCATAGTAGTATGCCGTGTCCGGAAAAAATCCGATAATGCCCACGAAGAAAAAGACGAGAAACACATTCGTGACTTCCCAGACGGGAGATAGATATCGGGAAATTAGCGGCCCGATGATGGATTCAATTCCGATAAGCCTGCCGTAGTACGCGTAAAAACCGGCGCCGAAATCAATGGAAGCAACGATCAAATACCCGTATAAAAACACCCAAAGAACCGTAATTCCAAGCTGTTCCAACGTCATCTTCATGCTCCTTTACAAAATGATGCGTCGTTCCTCCAGTTCCATTTCCGCTGGTTTGTTTCGGAACAGTCGGCCAAGGACGAATAAGCAAATGACGCCAAGCAGTGCATGGAGGGCGGCAAAAAGCCAAAACGTAAACCCAACGTTGGGATTTGTTGTCACCGCGTCCGACACTTTCATGTATCCTCGGATGATCCATGGTTGTCTTCCCACCTCGGCATAAAACCATCCCAATTCAATAGCTAGAAGCGATAAGGGCCCTCCGGCGACGATGCTCGTTAGGATCCAGCGATTATACGCATTCCAACCCTTGACTCTCTTGATAAGCAAAAACAGAATGGGAACGGCCAACAAATAAAAACCGATGCCGACCATCAAATCGAATAAATAGTGCACATACAGCGGAGGCCACTCCTCCGTCGGAAAATCGTTCAATCCCACTACCGTCCCATTCGGGTCGCCTGTGGCAAGGAAACTAAGCCCCCATGGAATCTCAATGGCTCCCGTCACTTCCTTCGTCTCTGGATTCAACTTCCCTCCGACAATCAACGAAACCTCATTGCCGGTTTCGAAATGCCATTCGGCCGCAGCCAGCTTCTCGGGCTGCGCCTCGGCCAGAAATTTGGCGGACCAATCCCCGATCCAGATCGTCGTGGCAGCCAAGATGAGTCCGGCTGCCATGTTCAATTGGATTGACTTTTTGTAATAGTCATCCTTTCTTCCTCTTAACATACCGAAAGCCGCAATCATGGCAAGCAAAAAAGCCGCCGTTACATAAGCGGAAGACAACACATGCGCAACTTTGGAGGGCATGGCCGGATTGAACATCGCCGCAATCGGATCAATATGTATGAAGTTTCCCTGTTCTACTGTAAATCCCTGCGGTGTATTCATAAATGCATTCACCATCGTGATAAATAAAGCCGAGGCGGAGGAGCCGATAACGATGGGAACGGTTAGTAGCCAGTGCAAGTACGGATTTTTGAACCTGTTCCATGTATACAGATAGATACCCAGAAAGATCGCCTCGAAAAAGAATGCGAAAGTTTCCAAAAATAGCGGCAGGCTGATCACATTTCCCGCCAGTCTCATAAATTCGGGCCACAGCAAGCTTAACTGAAGACCGATGCACGTCCCTGTTACCACGCCTACCGCGACGGTGATGACAAAGCCTCGTGTCCACCGCCTTGCCATCAACGTATAGTGAGGATCTTTTTTACGTATGCCTATCCACTCTGCAATCGAAATGAAAATGGGGATGCCCACGCCTACCGTAGCGAACAGAATATGAAAAGCGAGGGTCATTTCCGTTAACCCCCTGCTCCAATCCAGCGTACTCATTTCATGTTCCCCCTACTCCTTGAAGATCCTAACGCTTCAATCAATTAAGGATTAGTATGTCATATCCCGCATGGAAGTATACAGGAACTCCCATTTGCATTTCCAGTCGAAATAAGTGATAGTGCAAAAACAGCTCGAGCATTTTTTCTTTCCGATGAGGTTGTGATAGGGATTGTCCATGAAAGCGAGGGCAAAGTACGGAGGGAAATCGCGGTATGGCCGAGCAAATTAGGTTCGATATTACTGGTTTGACCTGCGCAGGATGTGCTGCGCGAATCGAAAAGGCGCTTGGCAAAATGGAAGGTGTACAGGAGGCGGCGGTCAACTTCGCTGTTGGCCGGGCCTCGGTAAATTATAATTGAAGCTAGCTGCAAATCGGGCAGATCGCCTCAAAAAATGAGTTGCTCAGGTTTGGGGCTCAGATTCATAACGATGCAAACACAGACATGTTCCAGATCCGGCCGGGCGAGCAAGTTCTTGTCGACGGTAAAGTGTTGGAAGGCCGGTCATTAGTCGATGAATCTTCGGTTGCAGGGGAACCGGCGCCGGTGGAAAGGCAAAAGAATGATCGGATTATCAGCGGTTCGATCAATAATAACGGGACCTTAAAAGTTGTCTCTACACGCTCGGGCGATCAATCGACCATTGCCCAAATAGCTCGTCTCATCGAAGAAGCCCAAAATTCAAAAAACGCCAATCCAACGCGCGGCGGATCGAATTGCCGGAATATTCGTGTCCGTTATAGTGCCTAGCGGTTATAACTTTCGCAGCGTAGTTCTTACTCTTTCAGCCGGGTAGCTTTGCCAATGCGCTCGAGAATGCCATTTCCGTGCATGTCATTGCTTGTCCATGCGCCGTTGGTTTGGCTACCGTTCGGGACGCGCCGCAGAGAAAGGAATATTGTTCAGAGAGGGGAAATACATCGAAATCATTCAGGATGCCGATGTTGTTCTTCTTGACAAGACGGGAACGATACGGAGGGAACTCCGAAACTTACCACGAGAATGTAGCTGAAGCCCGCAATGGGTGGGAAGCGATCGAGATGACCGAGCGGTGGATGCCGGATCTTATATTGATGAGAAGCATTAGGTGCAACCGTTGAATACTTGGCGCCGGTCGGCGGTGTTCAGGCTGCGGTGCACATTTATGCAGCCAAGTAATGAAAGACGAATCAGAAAACCGAGGAGCCGATCCTGCGGCTTCTCGGTTTTTTACCGTCGAAACGATGTCCGAAAGGAAGTGACGGGTTGAACAAAGTCAGATTCGTTTTTTGTTTTTGGATTTTGCTCAGTTTCTATATTGTACCTTCAACTGCACAGCTCATGCGTATGTAGGGGTTCTGCCGACATTTTAACAAAAATATTACCCTAAGCCTCAAAACCTTGTCGCCTTAGCGTTTTTTATTACGCTAAGGAAATTGGAATATTGGGTTATGATTTTTTGCGTCCGGTTAACAGCAGTAAAATAAAAGAAATGATGATCATCGAACAAGTCCAAGCCCAAGCCATTGAAGCTTTCCCTGCATCTACCGCAACATAAATTGCAGTAGGTATCGTTTGGGTCTTGCCTGGAATATTCCCCGCAATCATTAAGGTTGCCCCGAATTCACCAAGACTGCGTGCAAATCCGAGGATATATGCGGATACTACTGACCGAAAGGATAAAGGAAGGGTGATGTACCAAAATACTTGCCATTCACTCGCTCCGATTGAACGCCCCGCATCTTCCAAGTCCCGATCAACTGAAGCGAAACCCACCTTCATCGTTTGATAAACAAGCGGAAAGGCTACCACGATTGACGCGATAACAGCAGCCCACCACGAGAATATGATCGGTGCGGAGAACACCCACTCAATAAAACGTCCCGGCCAGCTATTTCGACCGAGCATGACCAAAAGCAAAAAACCTATGACTGTTGGCGGAAGTACAAGAGGCAGCATGAATGCTGTTTCGATAAGCGTTTTTCCTCTATACGATTGCCGGGACATCCACCAAGCAATACTCAAACCTAATACAATTACCAATATGCTTGACAAAAACGCAACTTGCAACGACAGTTGAATCGGAGACCAATATCCATGCCAAGTCATAGTTCGCTACATTCACTTTGAAATGGTAAAACCGTATTTGACGAATACATCCAGGGCTTCTTTCGATTGCAGGTACGTATAGAATTCTTCCGCTTCCTTGCTATGTTTTGTCGCTTTGACAATTCCAATCGGATATTCAACAGGCGTATAGGTTTTCGGATCGATAGAAAAAGCTACTTTTACATTCTTTGAAGTCAAAGCATCAGTTTTATACACGAATCCGGCATCTGCATTTCCCGTTTCCACATATTGAAGCACTTGTCTGACGTCTTTGCCCTGAACCGTTTTGGATTGCAACGTATCCCACAGTTTAGCGTTTGTTAACGCTTCTTTGGCATAGTTTCCAGCTGGCACACTTTCCGGAATGCCGATCGCCACATTCTTTACCTCTGCTTTCGATAAATCCGATACGCTGCCAATCGCTACTTTTCCATTAACCGGAATGACAACTACCAACTCGTTAGTCAACAAATTCTTTTGTTTATTCACATCGATCAATTGCTTATCGACAAGCGCCTTCATGTTTTTGGACGCGGCAGAAAGGAACAGGTCCGCAGGTGCTCCTTGCTCGATTTGCTGTTGCAAGGCCCCGGATGAGCCGAAGTTAAAGTTCAGTTTGATGCTTTTATTCTTTGCTTCGTATGTCTTCTGTATTTCATTAAGCGCATCCGTCAGACTTGCAGCCGCCGAAACGGTCAATTCAATGGTTTCCGCCGTTTTCGAGCTTGCTTTGCTCGTGTTGGTTGACTGTGTCGGGACCGGACTATTTGCAGCCGATTTTTGTTCCGAGCCGCAGCTTGCGAATACAAAAGCCATCGAAGCAACCAATAACAAAACCATACTACTTTTAATGATCTTTAACATTTTCCCACTCCCATATAATGATTAATAATAAATAAATAAATTTAGATATGATTATACATAATGCCTAATCATATTGTAAACTTGATTCATCATCTTTTTATGTTTGGTTGTGTTAAAATAATAAGGCGGATATGAATGCAAACAAGGAGGATCTTGATGTCCGACAATATCTCTTATACGACCGAAGAAATTGCCAAACTTCTTAAAATATCCAAGCTTACAGTCTATGACTTAATCAAAAAAGGTGAGTTGCCCTCTTATCGGGTTGGCAAGCAAATGCGAGTGGACGCGATCGACTTGGAGGCCTACAAACAACGGACTAAAGGGATCAAGATTGCCGCTCGACCAATCGTTGTCGATCCTCTTGTACCATTCAATCCATCAGCCTCCACAAATGGACTCCGACCAATTGTGATAACCGGGCAGGATATTAGCCTGGATGTTTTAGCGAATCATATTGAGAAAACCATCTCTGGCGTTCGTCCGTTGCGTTCCTTTGTCGGGAGCCTAGACAGCTTGATTTCCATGTACCGCGGCGAATCCGACATCGTAAGCACTCATCTTCTGGACGGTGATACTGGAGAGTACAATCTCCCATACATCCGCAAGTTGCTTGTCGGGTCATCATATCTGGTTGTGAACTTGCTTTTACGTTGGGCCGGGTTTTATGTACAGCAAGGCAATCCTCATCAAATCAGGGGTTGGAACGATCTGAAGCGTCAGGGTATACGGCTTGCAAACCGTGAAAAAGGTTCGGGAGCCCGTGTTTTGCTTGACGAACAACTACGTCTTCACGGTATTCAACCTAATCAAATCCAAGGTTATGCTTCTGAAGAATCCAATCATCTGGGAGTAGCCGGGAAAGTGTCTTCGGGCGAAGCGGATGTCGGCGTAGGTATTGAAAAAGCTGCTTCGATTGTCAGCAATGTCGAGTTTATTCCCCTGATTCAAGAAAGATACGACCTCGTCATGATGAGAAAGCCAGCGAATCGAATTTGGATTGAACATGTGATCCAAATTTTGAAATCCGATGCATTTCAGAATGAGCTACGAGCAATTCCCGGGTACGACTTGTCACTGACAGGGCAGGTTTTGTATGAAACCTAAACATGAAAATTCGGCCCAAAAAGTGATACACCCCTTTCCATTTGACGGGAAGGAGTGTATCACTTTTTGTATATATCACCGCGAGAATCGATAGCGCGTATGTAAACGACTCTCTCGTCGTGATTAATTTCGAAGAGGATTCGTAATGTACCAACACGCAGCCGATAAAGGCCGACATAGCCTTTCATTTGAAGGAAGCAATAGAGCAGGTGCTATGGCGTCTGTTCTTATTCCTGCAGAGTGCCGTTAAAAAGCGGCTCTACAACTGCTTTTTCACAAATCGAATCTTTTGACCGGTAAAGCGAGAAATTCAATGAAACCCCTCATTGTAGCCTATAGGCGGTGGCGTTTGTTTGTAGCGGTTATAGAATTAGCCTATAAGCTACAGTTCAGAGGTAAAATAATGAACAAAGAAGTGTTGGCGTTTGGCAGGGTCATTCAGAAACAACGAAAGCTCTTAAAAATGACACAGGAAGAGTTGGCCTATAGGTCGTCTCTCAATCGCACATTCATCAGCTATGTGGAGAATGGCAGGAAGATTGCAAGTATCGTGAGTCTGTTTGCTTTTGCGAGAGGATTGCATATTCCGGCAGCTGATTTGATTCGGCAGGTCGAAGATGAACTGAATCGGCTTTCAGACCGTTAAAGCCGTAATCACGAACAATGAGTCTGCTGCGAGCGTAAGCAATGTTACTGTCAGCAACGCGTTCTTCACATTTCGGATCTCGTCCCGCACTTCCTGTAAGGTCACTTTCCCATTTTTACACGCTTTTTTGATTTGCCGGACGTGGATGAAACCGGACAGAAGACAAATCGCATAAAGTTCAAGAAATAGTAGCGCCTTGTTCAACAAGAAAGTGGACAAAGGCATATCCGACAAATAGTACAAATCTCCTATCAGCATACAAGCCTCCTTTCCCAGATGTTTGGAAATCGCAATTATAGTGAGATGTGACTATCGAAGTCAACGAAAGGAAGCCGATCATTATTACCTGAAAACAACGAGGTTGCCTTTATTAGAAGAGTTGCCTTCATGTTGCGCTTGCCGTGCAGGCACCGAATGAAACAAAGTAGGATTTCAGTTATGGACATGGAATTTTAGTCCCGGGATAATAGGCATAGATTTCATTCCGAAATATTTGAATTTTTGGAACATATATGATAGAATCGTCCTATACAATCATGTCGATCAACCAGGAAAAAAGGCAAACCTGCTCGAAAGACAGGGACGCAAAGCCACGGATCTAATGCATGAAAGCATGCGATGACCGCCGGGTTACCCTATCGACAGCAACGGGACACTGCCGCCGTAGGGTAGTGTCTTTTTGCATTCGCAAAAGGAGGCGGACATCATCATACTAGGGAGGTGGGATGGAATACACAACTCATAACGGCGCCCGTTCGACATCTGCCGTCAATTAATTGACCGATGACAGCATTTTTTTTCCGCTTTTTCGATTATTATCGATATGACGAGGGCTTCAAAGCCGGTTTTGCGTAGAATGATATGGTTATCAATCGTATTGAGGTGCAATTCCACATCGAAAGGGAGTGCCGGATTATGATTTCATTTTGGATGCCGTTGCTGGATCGTTATTTGTTGCATCAGCTTCACCGGAAAAGGAGCAGGGATTCGCAATATGCGTATGACTTCATGTCACCTATTTCTGTCGATATCGCTGGACTGCAAGCAAATTATGCGACGCCTGAGGTGCCGCACATTCATTGGACGCGTTCGGATGAACGCGGGAATTACGAATGGGGCCGATATGCATTCGACAGCGAAATATCGTCCGGCCACCGGAACAACGATGTGGCTTCCGGTAGGTATTATGCCGGTCGAACGAAGGAAGCGAAGGAGCATGTAATATTTGTGCATGGCTGGCGAATGGACGGGCTGGACCGCATCAAAGAGTTGTTTTTGCCCGGATTTATGAATCGTGGGGCGGACATGTACTTTTTTACGCTCCCGTATCATTTCGAGCGGTCGCCCGAGGAA
Source organism: Paenibacillus chartarius (assembly GCF_042432825.1). Classification (NCBI taxonomy): domain Bacteria; kingdom Bacillati; phylum Bacillota; class Bacilli; order Caryophanales; family Paenibacillaceae; genus Paenibacillus; species Paenibacillus chartarius. The sequence continues at coordinate 14,482 of NZ_JBHLWN010000063.1, forward strand.
GCGCTTTACGGCGGTGAATATATGGTCAGCGCCAACATCGATCGCACGCTGCTGGCAGTTAAGCAAGCGGTTTCGGATTTGCGGGCGCTGATTCGCTGGATCAAAGAGCGGAAAGGCGGACGTGTCATTCTGATCGGAATCAGTTTGGGGGGATTTGTAACGAATTTGACCGGAGTAATCGAGGAGCGGATCGATCTGCTCATTTCGGTTATGTATGCGAATCGGCTGGCCTATTCCGTATGGAAGACGATACCGGGGAAATATATCCGTGAGGATTTGGAGCGGCACGGTTTTACATACGAGCAATTGGAATCGTGCTGGGCGATCACGGATCCAAGCCGGTTTGAGCCAGTTATTCCAAAAGATCGTATTCTGCTTCTGTCAGGCCGTTATGACCGGTATGTGCTGGAAGAAGATGCGGCCCGCCTTTGGGAATCGTGGGACAAACCCAAAAGAATCGTGTACGCTAGCGGTCATGCGGGCATCGTTCTGAAGAGAAGGCAAATCGCCGAAGATGTGCTGTCGTTTGTGTCCTCCCGATTGTCCTAGCAAGGGAGGGAGTCGGAATGGTTATATTATTTCTTTTGCTTTGGATTCTGGCCACCATCCTGGTAACGACCAATCCGACAAGTGAAGCGACCCGATGGGGCGGCGCCGTCGCTTTTTTCTCCGGATTTGGAGGTTTGGCCGATGTGATGGACGAGTCGGTCAGTCCGTTCCTGCGTGAATGGTTGTCGGAGGACCATGCGATGATTGGGATGGCACAAGGTGCGGTGGGCGTTTTTTCCTCCTTGTCGCATTACATTTCGCCTTATGTGCTGCTCATGTTCAGCTTTCGCTGCACGGGTGTCTGGACGAAAAATCGGGTGGACAGGATAATCTCGGCTATCGTGTTTTTTCTTCCGATCCCGGTCATGTATGCGCTGTTTCCGGTTTATCCTCAGCTTCAGGCCGACTTTAGGCTGCTTACGCTTTGGGTTGCTCCATATGTGCTGACCGCCAACTTCCTGATGATTCGCTCCGCGATCCGGGAAGGGCAAACGCTCCTGAAACGGCAGAAGGGAATGCTCTGCGTGATCGTCAGCCCATTGACGCTGTTCTCGCTGTTAACCAATTATGTTCTGCGAGTGTTTCACGTCGAAGAAGCGTGGCGGTACAATACCTGGATGATTATTCTCGGCTTTATCGCGTTTCTCTATTTTGCCGCCAGATACGGACTGCTCGGCGTCAGGCTTCGGTTCGAAAAACAGAGCCTGGAAAGCACGATGCGGGCGGTCAGCATGGGAACGAGCTTTTTGAATCATACGATCAAAAACGAAATTACGAAAATCTCGATGTCCACAGATAATTTACTGGTCTCCACGGCGGCTGCCGATCCAAACACGAAGGAGCAAGTCGAGATTATCGCCGGTGCAGCGGCGCATATGCTGGCGATGGCGGAGCGCATTCAAGAACACGTGCAGGAACTTGTACTGAATGAAGAGACGGTTAGGATGAGCGACCTGATCGAACGGGCGTTGCTGCTGTGCCGTCCGTTAATGGACGCGAAGCAGATTCATGTGAACTGGAACGCCGCATGTACCGTCTACCTTCGCTGCGATCCGGTGCACCTGACGGAAACGCTCGTCAATGTGATCCGCAATGCGGTCGATGCAATGTCGGCGGGAGGAGAACTGACCATCTCGGTTGCATTTGAGAAAAAACAGCTCATTGTGTCGGTTCAAGATAACGGAACGGGCATCTCCAAAGAACATCTGGCTTTTGTGTTCGAACCGTTTTTTACAACGAAACCGAATCGCAGCAATCACTTCGGTCTCGGTCTATCTTACGTGTATAACGTTATGCGCAAACACGGCGGTTCGCTTGACATTCACAGTCTGGAAGGAGAAGGAACGACGGTCTATCTTCGTTTTCCGATTCATGCCATCGTGGATGTTTCGGCGGATGACAGAGAGGAGGAGCACGATGGAAAACATTCGCGTTCTCATGGTCGAAGACGATCCGGACTGGATCAAGACGATGACGAATTATCTGCATCATCAGCCAGATATATTGGTAGCCGGATCGGCGACGAACAAGGAAGAGGCAGTTCGTTTGACGCAAACGCTATCATTTGACGTGGCGCTCGTGGACATTCATCTGACGGAAAACCGGCAAGAGGGCATCGATGCGGTCAGCGAAATCGTGCACCTGCAGCCGGTCAAGGTGATCATGCTCACGGGACAGGAAGACGAAGAGTTAATCATCCGGTCTTTTGCCGCCGGAGCGGTCAATTACTTGTACAAAACCCGTTACCGGGACATTCCGGCCGCGATTCGGTTTACGTATCAGAATGCGGCGCCGATCGAGGTGTTGCTGAAGGATTACGAACGGTTGAAGCAAGATGAAAAATTGCGTGTGTTGACCACGGCCGAGCGGGAAATTTTCGATCTGGCCGAGCGAGGGTACACGCTGTCGCAAATCGGCCAAGTATTGCACAAAACTGAGCAGACGATCAAGAACCAAACCGGTTCGCTTTTGAAAAAGCTGGGTGCGCGCCGTCTGAGGGAAGCGGTAGAGACGATCAGAAAACGAATACGGTAAGTGGAATGAGATCCGGCGTGGGCCGGATTTTCTTTTTGGCTAAAGCGGTAGAGGTACTAAAAAAATGAGTACCTTGGACATTATTTCCCCAAGAAAGTGAGTACTGCCGGATGAAGTGCGGAATTTGTAAAATGAAGGTAGAAGATGACGTAATATTCAGACTAATTCGGATAAGTGACATTCTGCGATGTTCTTGGCTTTATTATCGATCGGAAACGTCAGAGAATGACAAGGGATGGAGGTGGAAGTTCTAAAGAATCAATACTGTCTTTGTCTTTTGATGAAGGAATCTCTAACAGAACTAATCATGGGAGGTAAATAGGGATGAGATATCGCTATGAAGCAATTGAAGAGTGGCTGGAAGCGTTGCCGATGTGGAAAGAGCACGTGGAGCTATTGCAAACGCAGTTGTCGCATTTGCCGGGTTTGACCCAACGGCTGGAGCTTGTAAACGTTCACGGAGAACGACAAAAAGTCGATCATGTGCTGAATGAGGTTATCCGGCGGATCCGCATTCAGGAAGAAGAACTGCCATTCTGGGAAATGCGCGTCCATTTGCTCGAACAGGCCGTAGCCCGCTTGCAGGAATTGGACCGGCAATTCGTAGAGCTGCGGTACATAAAAAGACTGGACAGCAGGAGAATGATGGAACGTTTCCATTTGTCGCACAGTGTCTTTTATCGCAAGCGGCAAGAAATATTGCGGCAATTGTACTTGGCAGTCGGAGGAGATCAATCGATTTTATGGGTGGAACATCAGGAAAGCGGAATAGGGAGTTGTGCGATATTTTCTTGTGCGAAGTTGTCTTGATTTTGAGGTTATGGGATGAACCCGCCGGTATTCTCATTTACTGGCGGGTTCTTCTCATTGTCGGTTATTCAAACAGATTCGTCGAGATTTCGTCAATTGAAGTAGTTGTTTCTTTAAGACAGTCTTCTCTCTTTTCAAATGGCTCTTTTCGTAAATATTGTTGTTATTGAATAATTATAAGAACGAGATTACTGTCGCTAAGACCAAACTTATAGCAAGGGATAGACATAGACCAATAACAAAGCCTCTAAAATGGAAAAAGTAACTTTTGTATTCGGACATTCCTTCTGTTCCTTTGATGATAAGAAGTTAAATTTGGTTTGCATTAGTTCTGATTTAGTCTTTAATGCAACTATTTTTTGAATGTTCGCAGGATAGGATTGCAGAGTCGAGGGTTGTAATACAAAGTTCCCAAGATGATCGTAGAAAGCACAATAGATATTGTTACTCCATATAACATGATCGACTCCCTAAGTGCATTTTAATCCCTTCCTCTTTAAGCACTCTTTATTGCAGTCACGGTTGTATGATTCGCTTTCCTATCATGAATTAATTCATCGTCTCTCAGAAATCAGTTATTATCCTCGAGCCTAAACTCCATATCGCTTTCTCCCCCAAAACTGCGGATCTTATCTTCCATTATAAAATAGCAGTATTGTGAACGCCATCCTTACTATAGTCGAAACGTTCATCGAATTACTTGCTTCAAAAAGTCGAAACAAATCGCAAACGAATACCTCACAACAATCGCAGCACAGTGAAACAAAGAAGATACAACCATGGAACCATAGCGGGATGATTTCGTGGTACGATGGTATTGTAGGTGAATAAGGACAGGCTTTTCGAGTGCTTTCTTTTTTGTAATAATCAGGAAAGGAGCGGATGGTTGGGTTCAAGGTGGTTCGGCTTTAGCGGATCCTGTCGGTGGATTCGCTAATTTGCCGTTTTGTCATGAATGTGTCAAAAAGTGGCACAATGGCGTCAGCAATCGGGAGACGACAGCGTCACCAAATCCGTGATACATTGCTATTGTGCATATATGCGGACAGGCGGTCCAACGGTGGAATCGCCTGTCTTTTTGTTTGACCGAATGCCGTTAACGGCAGGTTGGAGCGGAATCTGGCTGTTTCGCCAGGACGGTTTTACTCTGCCGCCGGGCAAAGGAGCGCAGCTTTCTCTTAAAAGGAGAAAGTCAGGCGCTCTTTTTTGTCTCCTGTATAAGGAACGTATCTATGAAAATGATAGAAAGGAGAATCAGCCATGAGGGAATCGAATGTCGCTCTGGCAGAGAAGCAAGCTAAACTGTCCGAACGTGGCTGTATGCCTAGCATGAAAAGCGATACCCCGAAGATGACGTACTCGTTATGCTTTTACGAGAAGTTGATGCGTCAGGATTGGTACGGCCGGGTTAGAGGACGAATTCGACAAAGGGGGTGGCGATGGTGAAAGAGCGCATTTCATACGGAAAGGTGGAAGGCTGGCTGACGGACTTGCCGGAATGGCGGTCTCGGCTGGAGACGCTTCAAGCGCAAATGGATCACATTCCCGGACTTGCGCAACGACTCGAACTGGTAAACATTCATGGCAAAGGACAAAAAAACGAAGCGATTTTAAATGAAGTGATCCGGCGGCTTCAGGTGAAGGAAATCGAGATTCCGTTGCTTCAAGCCAAAATACAGGTGCTGGAGACGGCAATTCGCGGGCTGCACGCGGATGAGCAGCAGCTGGTGGAATATAAATACCGGATGAATTTGCCGACATTGACGGCTGCGGAAAAGCTGAACATTACGCTGCGCAGCTTTTACCGGTTGCGGCGTCGAACGCTGGAGCACTTGTACCGCATTGCGGGAGGTAAAGATTCCATCCTTGGCCTGAAGGACGATTTGCTTGATTCGGAGGCTACCTGAACATGCGGATTGTTGTCACGTTGCTGTCTCAATTTCGTCATGCCCCGGCACAACAAAGTCAGCAATTGGGGGAGGATGATGTCGCAAAAAAATGGTATGCTTGTATTGTGAAAGAATGTGAGACAGGCCGACCGGCATTACCGGAACCGCCTGTCTTTTTTATTTCTAAAGGGTTCGTGGAAGACAAGTTTCCGGAGCCTTTTCGAAGGGGTGATGTACTTTACGGACAACAAACAACCGTATAGCAAGGAAGGGAGGGAGCCGCGATGCTCTCTTTTTTGTTTCCGCCATGGTGCGAGCCGGGGCGCGGCAAGCATAAGGAAACGCTCTGGTTCGAAGTGATGCCCTCCCTGGATGCCGCGCAGATGGACTTCGCCAAAACGGCGCGTTTTGCTAGACATATCAGCCAGCTCGGCCATTCCCGCTTCCAGCGTCTTCGATATGGACAGTTAACCTTTCGTTTCCTGATCCGGTGCGCAGGACCCGCCGGACGCGTACGATTGTATTTCTCTGTCCCCGACATTCGCTGGATGGGGTTTCGCACGGGCTTTCATACTCAGGTGCACGGGATCTATTTGCTCCCGGTGGAAGCGCCTGTGTTTGCGGCTGGTTCGGGCAACAACGTGATCGTGGCCGAAGGCCGTCCGGCGTACAGGGGCGCGCTGTCGGTCGCTGCCTTTCATCCGGCGGGCAAAGACCCGGTGGGCGAGATGATCGCAGCGATGGGCGCGGGAGAGCTCAAGGCGGGCGAGGAGGTTTGGCTTGCGCTGTCGTTTGCGCCGGCGGGGAAACGTATTCTGCAACGCCGCATCCGCAAAGCGGAAAACTGGCTGCGTTCCCCATCAAGCGAGCCGGTCTCGCTTCAGGCGATCTGGCGGGAGATGCAAACGAATCAGAAGGAAAAACGAGGCCCACGGGAGCTTACCGTCCACCAACAAAACGTCATGCGCTCGCTTCAAGCTAAGAAAGACGAGGACGAAATCGGGCTGTGGACAGGTTTTCGCGTCCTCATTCGTTCGCATGCGGCCAAAGCGAGACTGCAGACGATGAACGACATGCTGCAAACGATGAAAAGCGGCAACGGCATTGTGCTGCGTCCCGTTCGGGGAAAGCGGGCAGCGCCTATTCCGGGCTGGCCTTCAAAGAAGCTGCTGCTCACCTCGGAGGAGCTCGGCTACTGGCTGCGCATTCCCGCTTTCGGCGATCCGGCCGCCGCGCATATGGAAAAAATGCATGCGAAGATCGTGCCTGCTCCGGTGGGACTCTCGGAAGGGCTGTACATCGGCAAAAGCAATGTGCCGGGTACGGACCGGGAGATCCGCATGCCGGTGAACCAGATGCTCAAGCACGCATTTCTCGCCGGAACGACCGGCTCGGGGAAAACGTCGACGCTGCTTTCCATCATGACCCGAATGGTCGATGACTTGGAACGTTCGCCGGAGAAAGCGCCGGGCTTTACGTTTCTCGATCCGCACGGCGGGGCGATCGAAACGCTGCTGAGCTATATCCCGAAAAGCTTGTACCCGAAGCTGCATATCATCCCGCTCGGGCCAACCGACCGGCCGCGCGGCTTCAACTTGTTTCAGTCTGCGCATGCCGATGTGCGGGAAAGCCTCACAGGGGAATTTGTCACGACGCTGCAGCAGTTGTTTCCCGGGTCGCGGCCGCGGGCGGAGCATTATCTCCGCAACGCTGTGCTCAGCTTGCTCTTCGTGCCGCCGCAAACGGTGCTCGGCGTCATCGATATTTTCTTCAATGAGCCGTTCCGCAAAAAAATATTGCCGCATCTGGATTTGCATTTGAGTCATTTTTGGACGAACGAGTTCGCGGAGATCAAAAACTTCGGCGAGCACCTCGGACCGATTATGAACAAGCTTGGCGCTTTGACCACGTACCCAATGTCGCGGCGCATGCTCGGCCAGCTTCACAGCAGCGTCAACACGAGGCAGGTCATGGATGACGGCCACATCGTGCTGATCGACGGCTCTGGCTGCGTACCGGATTTGCTGAAGATATTGGCCAGCCTGTTTTTCATCGACTACCATTTCACCTGCCGCAAGCGGCCTCAGCATCAATCGAAGGCGCATTTCTTCTTTGCCGATGAGATTCATCTGTTTGCGACGGACATTTTGACGAAAATACTGGCCGAGGACCGCAAGTTCGGCTTGTCGCTGTTTCTGGCCACGCAGTATTTGTCGCAATTGTCCGACCGCATATTGGAGGCGATTCTCGGCAACGTCGGCACGCTGATGCTGCTTCAGCTTGGCGGTCCGGATGCGGACAAGCTGTCGCGGTGGCTGAAGCCGCTTGTGACGAACGCCGATCTGATGAATCTCGCCGAGCTTCATGCCATCGTACGCACGAAAGGCCATGAAGGCCGGCTCGAGCTGTTCACGATCAAAAACGATATCGTCCCCATCCGGCACGAAGCCTGGATCAAGGAGGCGCGGGCCTGGTCCGACACACATGACGGGCGTGCAGTGGATGAGGTGGAGCGGGAATTGCTTGGAAGCGCGATGCCGGGTCAAACTGCAACCGGCGATCATCATTTTCACCCATGATTTTCCCCTTTACGAGCAAGAAAGACAGAGAGAACGACTGAGAGAAAGACAGAGAGAACATCTGAGAGAAAGACTGAGAGAAAGCCGGAACCTTGCGAATCGCCAAAAAACCGTATGGTGTCGCGGTAAACCGGGACCCGGCCTGGCCCGACTAATCACCCACATGCGGCCCACGCGAACAAGGAGGTGGAAAACAAACCGATGTATTATGCGGCGAAAAAAGAACTGCAAGAAATGCTGTACCGCTACATTCTGCTTACTGCCGATCAAGTCGCTGATTTGCTCCATTACCGCAAAAAGACGGTATACAGCATGGCTTCCGAATTGAAGAGAGAGGGGAAGGTGCAAAGCGTCATCCTCCCCTTTCTGCGAAAGAACCACATCGGCTACGCGCTGACCCGGGACGGGGCGAAAGAGGCGGCGCGGCGAATCGGGGACGCGGAGACGTTCCGCAGCCACGGATGGAAAGAAGCACCGTTGCAGCTCGAACATTTTTACGGGACAAACGCATTTTTTATTTCCCTCATTCGCCATAGCCTGACTGAGCCCGGCGAAGGCTTGCTTGAATGGTTGGGCGCTCGCGAAGCGGCGGAACGGTACGTGCAGACACAAACTTCGGGACGCCAATCGAGACCGGTCAAGCCGGACGGAATGGGCGCCTATTTGCTGCCCGGACGGGGCAGGCTCGTCTTTCATCTGGAGTATGACACCGGGAGTGAGAGCACCTGGCGGTTGAAAGAAAAAATGTGGAATTACGGGCGGCTGCTCCCCACACTCTGGCCCAAAGTCGAAGCGGTGCATGTGCTGTTTGTGACGAAAATCGCCAGCCGCCCGGGGCCGCTCATCGACATTTGGCAGGCGCTTTGCTCGGGATCATTGAGCGGCATGCGGCTGCCGAACATTTGGGTCATTCATGAAAAAGAATGGATGGCCAAAGGGGTCGAGACAGCGCTCTGGTGGGGAAGGGACGGCCAGCGGATAAGATGGAAGGACATGCCGCTGCTCTCCCCTCCCGTGGATCCGAACTTGCTGATTCTCGGCAAACAGCCGCGGGAGCCGTCACCGATGCAGGGGAGGTGAACAAGGTGGAGATGCGCTGGTTTCCGAAACTGGTTTTATGGAGCATGCTGACCCTTTCCTGTCTTGGAGCGGTGTCCACACTGCTCAATACGGAAGCCGATCCGGCGCCGATCCTTCTCAAGCGAACCCTGGAACAGCAAATGGCGATCCAGACGGCGGTAAGCTTTGCCCGAGAATGGATGCGCTGGGACGGAGAAGAACTGCCGGAAGCTCGAGTGCAGCGGCTTAAACCATACGTCACTCCGGATGCGCTGAACCGTGTTTCTGCGCTTCAACCGGAACAAAAAGCAAAACGGCAGGAGATAATCTCGTCGGAGTTTGTTGCCCTGACTTCCAGCAGCGGCTCGCGCTACACAGTTCGGATTCGGGTCATTGCTGCAACTCCCGAACGGGTCGTATGGGAAGCCGATGTGCCCGTGTGGGTGCAGGCCGGAAAGGGCGCTGCCGTGACTGCGCCGCCGCTCATCCGTTTGCCGCAGGAGCCGCCTGCCGTTCCGGAGACCGGAAGCGGGGAATCGGCTGCATCTGCAGAGGTCAAGCAGCGGATGCGTCCGGCGATCGAAAGCTTCCTGAAAGCGGTGTGCGAAGGCAAGGATGCGGACAGCCTGTTCAACTACGTCGCGACCGGCTCCAATGTGAAACCGCTCGAAGGCAGGCTTCGCTTCATTGCGCTGGATCGGCTGGAAGCAACCGGAACGGGACCGTATCAGGTTGCCGTTACGTTTTCGGCGCAGGATGCGGCGACCGGCTTTCGGTTCACACAGATGTGGAAGCTGACGGTAACGGAAGAAAACAAGAAGTTTTTTGTAGGGTCTGTGGAGTAGGCGGTCTATGGGTGGAAAAAAGGGAGGTTCGACTTACGATGTCCAAACAGGAAGAAGAACGGCAAGCGATACTTGCCCGGCTTCAGCAACTGGATCGTCATGGCGTTTGGACCGACGAAAAAAGCAGGATGGAAGGATATCCGCCGCTCACTTTGCATGAAGCGCGGGCCAAATGGGCCGCCATGTCGGATCCGAAAAATCAATGACGGTTAGCGGGAAGCGATTAGAAATCAGAAACATCTTGTAATAAAAGGGGTGGGACAGTGGAAGGGGATTTTGTGAATACCGGGTTGCTTGTCGTTAAGCGGCTGCTGCAAGCCATTTTCCTCACCATCGCGATATACCGGGGCGTGAAAATGTACGCGAACGGCGAGACGAACCGGCTTTGGTCGCACATTGTGCTGTCGACGATTTTGGGCATTTTCGTCTTCGCTCCCGGCATTGCCAAGTACTTGGCGCTCTACGTGCTAAAGCAGCTTGGCATTTCCGTTGATGGGCTGACGGATACGACAGGCGGGTGAGGCCGGATGGACGAGGAAAAAACGGAGTCCTACCGCGCGTTGTACCGGGTTCGACCGCTCATTTACCATATCGGCGACATTCGCCTGTGGATGCCGATCCGTCAGGATGGCGTGGTGCTCTGGTTTGTATACATCGGTGTGTTTTTCGTCTTTTGCTACGTGTTCCCGGTGCTGGCCTGGCTGCTCCCGCTTGATCGGACGATCACGATGGTCGTAGGCCCGATTGCCGCAGCCTACTACACGGTCAAGCTCGATCCGGCGGGGAAAACCGTGCCGCGTTATTTGCGGGATATTTTGCATTTTTTGGTGCGCCCGAAATGGTTCGTCCGCTGGCAGGCGAACCGCCAGCCTGGAGGGAAGCGAAAGCTCCGGTTTGTTGGCCGCTACCGTCCGTATGAACGAGTCACGCTGCAAAGCGGCGGAGAATTGTGGCGCGGCGGCAGCGGCTCGCTTAGCGGAACGGTCGAGGGCTTGGAGATGCTTGCCCTTCCCGCCAATATGCGTGTTCGCTGGCGCGGGCGTTCCGGGAGGCTGACCTTGACGCCGGTGAAACGACCATCCAAACGGGCGGTTGTTCCACCTGCCGTGCTGGAAGGGAAGACCCAAAGGACGCTGGTGTGGATGACAGCCGCTCCGGTGCAAATACAGCGAGAGAAGAAAGACGAACACATGGAGATATGGAAGGTTGGAAAACGGAACGGCATGCAGCGAAAGGAGGACGGCGTGTAAATGAAACCATTGCTTGACACCATCCGGCCGGAAGCGCTCAAAGCGATAAGCCCCGGAGATGTTATCGTGTTCCGGATGGTAAACAACGAACAATGCAGCGGCGTCATTGAATGGGTCTCTCCTCAACATGACGCTTTCACGTTTGCCGATCGCGGGTTTCGGATTCATGCGGTCGAAATTGCCCGTATCGAATCGCACATCCCGGCCGGTTCATCTTCGCGATGAAGAATCTAATGCGGTGTAGGGAGGTGAAGGGCATTGACTTTTCCGGTGTTATATTGGGAACAAAACCTCCTGTTCGACACGCTGCTGAAGCCGTGGGCGGTGTATCGCATTTCGCTGAAGCCGTATGCGTACCAATCCTCGGAGAAAAAGCGCGGCACGGTCAGTTCGATGCAGCAATTTCTGCACAGCTATCACGGCAGCGGCCAATTGCTCTCCGTCACCCGGATGATGGACGCCGCGATGTGGCGGGCTAGGCGCATAGGCCAAGGCGCGGAATACGAGCGATATGTGAAAGCGGTCATGCAGCGGTTTGCCGAGCGGCGGCCGTGGCAGCGATCGCTTTATCTCATTTTGCAGCTGTCCGCCGTGCACAAGCAGTTCCCGGAAGTGGATTTATCCGGTTGGCGCAAAACCGGCGAAACGCTGCGGGAGTGGGCTGGCGCGATGGGGCGCAATATTCAGGAACAGTTTTGGTACCGCCAGCGCGGGGAACTTGAGCTGGAGCGACTGAACATCGCGTTGTCCGCTGAAAGCTTGCAGTTCAATCAGGTCAACCACCACTTAAACGGCGAACGGTGCGGGCCTCGGGAGATCGAGTGGCTAATCCGGCGCGGCTTTTTCCGAGGGCTGGCGCTCGAGCCGGAGCTCACGCTGACGCCGGAGACGATGCGGGAGGTTCTGGTGAAGGGCGAGAAGGTGCTGCTTCGCCCGAAAAAGTCGCTGCCGGTGCTGCTCGCCGCCGATCTGGTCGGCGAAGAAAAGATGAAGACGTGGATCGTGCATCACGACGACTGGGAGGAGGACAGCCGTAAAAGCTATCAGGCGTTTTTCTCGGTCGTCGATGTGCCGGAGGAGATTTCGACCATCGGCGACGAGTGGCTGTATGCGCTCGAAGACCTGCCGTTTCCCGCCGAAGTGAGCATCCATTTTCAGGTACAGACGCCGCACGAGGCGGCGGGCGGCTTGCAACGAAGCCGCAAGGCGCTCAAAGACCAACGTCGCGAGTATAAGGAAGCGTCCGAGGAAACGCCGATTACGCTCGAATGGGCGGGCAAGCGCGGGCGGGTGCTTGAAAACAAGCTGCAAAAAGGGATGCCGCTCGTTTGGTCGTCGACGTGGCTCAATGTCGCGGCTTCCTCCCGGAAGGAACTGGAGGAACGGGCGGCGCAGCTTTCGCAATTGTATGCGACCAAGCAAATCCGCATCGTTCGATCGCCGGCCGATCAAGCGAAGGCGTTTCAACTCTTTTTGCCCGGTTCTGCGATGGACAAGCAAAACCGCATTCCGATGGATCCGAAGTTTTTGGCGGCGGGCATGCTGCACGGCTCCCGGGAGATTGGCGATCCGGACGGGGATTACATCGGCCGGACGCTGCACCGCATTCCGGTGCTGCTCGATCTGAAGCGTCCGATGTCCAAGGTACTGAACCGGTCCGGTGCGATCGTCATCGTCGGCACGCTCGGTTCCGGAAAGTCGGTGCTGAAGAAGACGTTGTTTTACCACGGATACAACCAGGGCGGCATCGTATTTTCTATTGATCCGAAAGATGAAGACAGTTGTTTCGCCCTCATCCCGGATATTCAGCAGAACATGGTGCGCCTGAACTTTTCGGCGGAATCGGCGACGAAATTCAATCCATTTCGGATGTCAAAAAGCGAGGAACGAGCGCACGGCATTGTACTGGATTTCCTCAGTTTGCTGCTCGAGGGGACAAAAAGCGACGAGCGGGCCGACGCCATCATGGAAGCCGTGGAACGGACCTTTGAGCGGGATCGGCGCGATCTGCATCTTTTTATCGAAGAACTGGAGCGTGTTGCGGCGGAATCGCCGGTGGAAGCGATTCGGGTAGAGGCACGGCGCTGCGTGAACCGGCTGCACTCTTACTCGCGCAGCCCGTTCGGAAAGTTTATCTTCGCCCGCGACGGAGAAGAAAACACGTATTTGAGCGGCGCGCGTTTTATCGTCATTACGCTCGCCGGTCTGCCGCTCCCCAAGAAGCGCAGCGAACGGCTGCAGACGGCGCTGACGCCCAACGAGCGGTTCGGCCTTGGCATCATGTATTTGGTTGCGGCGCTTGGGCGCGAGTATATGTTTTACAGCCCGCACGACCTGCTCAAAATCTTCGGCATCGACGAAAGCTGGATTCTTCGTTCCTTTCCGGAAGGCGCGCTGCTCATTGATGAAATCATTCGGATGGGCCGTTCCTTTCAGGTCGTGCCGCTCTTGGCGACCCAAAACCCTGGAGACGTTTCGGATGAGGAGACGAGAAACAATCTCGGCTCCATTTTTTGTTTCCGCACCGAAGACCCGCGGGCGATTGCGGACAATCTGACGCTGCTCGGTCTCGATCCCGACGACGAGGACATGATCCAATCATTCCGTGAACTGAAAGCCGGGGATTGCTTCATGAAAGACATTACCGGCCGGATCGGGCGGGTGCACATCGAGCCGACGCCGGACGATCTGCTGACCATCTTTAATACGACGCCGGATCGACATCCGCCGGAAAGGGGGGAAACCCATTGAAACGACAATGCCGATTCGGACTGTTATTGGTGGTGTTAATCGCTTGCATGATGACATTGGCAAATCCGGTTGCCGTATCTGCTGAAACACCAAAAGACATGCTGGATCAGCTGTTGCCCGGAGAAAGCGAGATGGGCATTGAACCCGGGGACCGGACGCTCGATTACCGCCAGTATCCGACGGATCACTACACATGGGATTTGGGCTACGATCTCGTCGAGTGGTCCGGGTGGAAGCCGCGACTGAACAACCCGTTTCCGATTGTGTTGAACTGGATCGCCAACGTGCTGTTTCTGTTCAGCGCGTTTATCACCCGCCTTTGCATTTTCCTGATGCAGCTCGGCTTTCACACCGATCTCGTCAATGAACAGCTTTCGCTGATTATGCCGATCATGGATGGGCTAAGAACAAGCATCTTTTCCAAGTTTCTGCCTTGGGCGCTCGTGCTCTTGGCCGCTTGGATGGTGAAAGTCGGATACTGGAACAACCAGACGTCGCGGCTCATGTCCGGCGTCATCGGATCGATTGTTGTGCTCATAGGAAGCTACTGGTTTTTCACGCATGCGGGACAGAGTATCCGCGCAGTGTCGCAGACGATGGACAAGCTGACGCAAGTGACGATGGGCTCCTTGGCCGCGCCCTACCAGCGCGTGACCGGCGAGCAAATGGACGCGGGACTCGCGAACGCGGCGGACCAGCAGCTTCTGGCGACGTCCAACCGGCTGTGGAAGCTGTTTGTCGACCGTCCGTGGCTGATCGGGCAGTTTAACCGTCAGGACGCAGGCGCGGTGCGCATGACGTCGGAGGAAGTGGAAGCGATCTTGGACCGAGCCGAAGAGGAAGACACCACGATCGGGGTGCGGGTCGGCGATGCGTGGTCGCATTGGATGCGGCAATACGCGCCCGGGATGAAAGAGCGGGATATATTGCGGAAGGTGCTGGGCGATCCGAAAATCGACCACGGCGATCACGCGGACGTGCCGTATTTGTTTGCCGGCGGTTCGGCGGGCATCCGCTGCCTGGTCGCGCTGCTGTCGCTGATCGCTACCCTGACGTTGCTGCTGTTTGTCGGGACCATTTCGCTCATCTTGATTGTAGCGCAAGAGATGGCGCTCGCGATCATCATCCTCGCGCCGGTTGTGCTGTTGATCGGCCTGTTCCCGGAGCGGGGAGTTGCGTTCGTGCGGCGTTGGGTCGGCTGGCTAATCGGGACGCTCGGGACCAAGGTGATCTACGGTTTTTACCTCGGCTTTACGCTGCTCGTGGCCGACATCGTCGCGCGCGGTTCCGGCATTCTGATGCTGCAGCAAATCTTTGTGGCGCTGCTGTTTTTCTGCGCGTTTTTGTTCCGAAAGAAAATCCTGAAGCAACTGCTTGGCATCTTCCAAGCGCCGACGCCGCATGAGATGTACGACGCTTCCAAGCGGGAGGTCGCTTATCATGTCGAGGAGGCGAAACAGTCGTGGGAGAACACGAAGGAGCGCGCGAAGAAGGCGAAAGTCACGGCGAAAAAAATCATCGACAAGCTCAAGTAGCGGAAAGGGGAAGGATGCATGGAGCGACTGGCGGAGTGGCTGAAGCGTGAATTGAAACTCGAGTCCGTTTTGTTCGTTGAGAAGCATTCCCACGGGCATTTGCTTAAGGGGGCGGCTCAGGAACGGGAAGTAGACTTGTTGGTCGTATCTTCGGGACATGTATGGTTGAAACAGCCGAGTGAACGGTCCTGGAGAACAACGGGCGTTTACGTTCCGGATCGGGTACTGTTTTAAATCTCAAAGCGAGGGGGAGGTTAGCATGGATGAACCTGTGTTCGACCCCGCTAAGATGGAGCGGTTGGTAAAGCGCGATGCGCTTCTCCGCTTTGTCGTGGAGGATTTGGTGAAGCGCGGCCATTCGAGGGAAAAAGCGCTGGAAGTTACATTTAACGGCTATGTATTGGATGACTCGGTGATGATGAGCGAGTATGAAAAGGCTTAACGAATAGTAAGGATGTGCTGTTATTGGGGATTGCATGAGGCAAAAAGATAGATCGTCTAAGATTGAATCAAGCAAGCCATTAAGGGGAGGGATTCCTCGACATGAACGTCGTTCAGGACTTGGAGGCATTGCTCGACGATTTGCAGGAGCGGGTTGAAAACGGAGACGAGTCGTGCCGCCCGCTTTTACAAAAGGTCGAGGCGGACTTGAAGCAGGCGAGGCAACGGGAAGACATACGAAGAGAGAACCGGGAAACATGAGCGCGAAGCAATCCGTCTTGTTGAAAGCCGCGATCTGGATCATCAGCAGTATCGGGGTGGGCGGCGTGCTTCTAATGCTTGGTTTCGGACTCGTATTCCTGCTGATCATGGGCATGTTCGTGTCGCAGTCCGGCGCATCGATCGGTGTCCCGCCAATGCCTGAGCAACGGGAAATCAACATTCCCCTGACGATGCTGCCGATCTATTTGCAGGCCGAACAAGGTCAAGTTCCCTGGTCGAGACTTGCCGCCATTCATCAAGTGACAACGGATTTTGGCGAAAGAAAGCCTTCATCCGGTAATCGGGTGGGATTCGTGGGATTTCCTGCAGAATTGTGGCATACGTATCAAAAGGATGGGGATGGCGACGGGGACACCGAGGCGGAGAACCCGTATGACGCGATTTTTTCTCTGGCTCATTACTTGGGAAGCTCGGTCGGCGAACCTCGTCAGAAGTTGGAACGGTTTTTGCCGCAACCTAGCGACGTCGACCGGGTGCTTGGCTTAGAGCGAAATTTTCATACTCTCCTGTTCATCGAAAACGGATGGTTATGGCCGTTCCCCGGCTCGCCAGTCGTTTCGAGTCCTTACGGGTTGCGTATCGATCCGCTTACGGGAAAGGAGACATTTCACAAAGGAATCGATATCCCGGCGGCTAAAGGAACACCCGTTCTCGCTGTTCAAGGAGGAACTGTGACCGCCGTTTCGTCCGATCCGGACGGGTACGGCCACTTTATCCGGATCGACCATGGAGGCGGAATGCAAAGCGTATATGCGCACCTCTCCCAGATTGTCGTGGAAGAAGATCAGCGGGTGAGTCAAGGAGAATGGATCGGGTTGGTCGGCAGCTCGGGAAGATCGACGGGTCCTCATCTGCATCTGGAGATACGGGAGTACGGATCGACGACCGATCCTTATTTGAAGTGGAAGACGGACGAGGAGTGTGATGGTGTGGCGGAAATTCATCTCGAGCAAGGTGCGGACGGATTCATGATATACTTGGTTCTTTCCGCTACTGAGCCTCGTCCTGTCGGGTTTCGATGGGGGTTTCACGATGCCGCCGCGCTCGCTTTGGATTTGGCAATCAAACGGAACATTCCGGCGAACAACGTGTTCTACAAAGGACGAAAACTGTCCGATTATATGTAGGTAATATTTCGGAAAAAAACGGGGTGATGCTTTACGGAAACCTGGATGTGGGTATGCAGAGGAATCCTTGGATTGGTGGTGATCGTATCGTTAATCACCGATCTCCGAAGCCGGCACATTTTGAACGTCGTGACCCTCCCTGCCATGGCAGCGGGTTTTCTCGCGATGGCGGCAACCGCGACGATACAAGGCCGGCTTTTCTTATTGATCCCGTTTGTGTTGGCGTTCCTTTGTTCCGCCGGATTTTGCCTGTTTATGGAGAAAAGCAGCATTTGGGCGGCCGGGGACAGCAAGCTGTTTTTGGCCGTGGCGGTTTGGATGAACGGCATCGTTCCGCCGCTATGGGGGACAAGCCTTCTTATCGGATGGACGGCGAGCCTTCATACGGGAGTGTGTGTGATCCAGTTTTTCGCACGGCGAAACCGGCGCAACTTGTCCATGTCATGGCATTACCCCGGGTCGATGACGATTGCGCTCGCAAGCGGGATGACCCTGCTGCTGCATGAATGGATGGCAAGGGGGAACTGGTGACATGAAGGTGAAATGGACCGCGGTTGTTGGCATGGCCTTGTTGATGTCCACCGTTTTCGCGGGGATGGGATTCCATCTGTGGAAGGACCGGTTGGTTCTGGCGCCCGTTGTCGTGACCGTCGAGACCGTCCCCGACTGCAGCCCGATTCCCCCTTCTTCCTTGAAAATTATCCGGCTGCCGCAAATGGGAATTCCCCCGGGAACGGCCCGGATATTGGCAGATGTTGACAACTTGTGGACAAGCTGTGGCTATTCGATTCCGAAAAAC
This sequence comes from Paenibacillus chartarius, assembly GCF_042432825.1. NCBI lineage: Bacteria > Bacillati > Bacillota > Bacilli > Caryophanales > Paenibacillaceae > Paenibacillus > Paenibacillus chartarius. Next base: position 32,432 of record NZ_JBHLWN010000063.1, read on the forward strand.
AGCTTTGTTTATATGGCTCATCTTTCCACAGCAGATGAACGAAATGCAGGAGAAACAGGACAGCAATCTTCAGATGCGCGGAGAATTACGGTTCCAATCGACGATGCCGCAAGTATGGGCGACAGGTTTCACCGGGGCGATCGAATTGATGTCTGGTTCGTATCGAAGCCTAAGCCGAAAGGCAGCTTTGTCGGCAAATTGTTCGGGGATATTGAAGTGTTGGATGTGAAAGGCAATAGCGGAAAAACGAGCGGGCAGACGGGCGGTTCGGAAGGGAAGAAAGGATTGCTTTCCTTTTCTCCGATGTCCGCTTCCCCTTCGCAAACGCTCCTTACGATTTCGCTGAAGGAGGAAGACATTCCATTCCTCCTGTCCGCCCAGGAAGAGGGCAAGCTCGTGTGGGTGGGTCTCGGGAACAAGGTTGATGATACGGGGCATCCGCTGGACGCGAAAGCGTGGCTAACGTCCCGCTGGGGGAAGGAAGGGGAAGCACCTTGATCATTGGCATTTATGCGCCAAAACCGAATATGGGCGCCAGTACGTTGGCCCGGGAACTGGCGAATCATGCCGCCGCTCGCGATCGGAAGGTACTGCTCGTGGAACTGGAGTACCATTATCCGAGCGCCGCAATCGAGTGGGGAATGGCAGATAGCAAGCGATGTTTGGAGCGCGCGATTGCGGATCGCATGGAATCGGACGATTGGCGTTTGGAGAAGTATTTGCTGCCGCATGGACCAAGCAACAATCCATCGGCTGTACCGCAGCGGCGGACAAAGGGGCGTTCATCGGATTTGCGGATGTTGGTTCCTTCCGGCATGCGAGGCTTCGAGCATATCCCGGGAGAACCGGAATCGTTTGTTCCCGAGGTATGCCGGCAAGCGGAGCAACTGGGTTTTCATTGGGTCATTCTGGACATTTCCAGCGATGCGGATTCCATGCTAACCATATCCGCACTCCGTCATGTGGATCTATGCATTACGATCCACGATGACCGGATCGCTCACCGAACCCTGTTCCGGCACCGCTGGAATTTGCTTCGCTGCTTGGGATGGAGTTCCCCGGTCATTCCGGTTTCGGTTCGGCTGCGTCCGGGAAAACAACGGTCGCGGGCAAATCCAGATTTGGAAGATTGGGAGCAGCCGCGGGTCGCATTCCCTTATGTGCGAAATTCAGCGTTGTTTTCATTTTCCGGATGGAGGTATCGCAAGGCGCTGAAACTACTGTTTCGGTTGATCCAGCGAATGGAGCAACAAACCATGGTGAAAGGCGGCGATCAAAGGTGACCATGAGCTTGGAAGTCGATGCTGTTGTCTCTGCCAGGCTCACCCCGCTTGGACGCGAGCGGCTTCGGCTTGATCCGGTTTCCCTGTGGCTTCAGTGGGAGATGTTTGGGCAGCTCATTACGGATGTACAGAGAGCGTTGCTGCAACAAGAGCGACTGTCCGGTTGGGAGCAAGCGGATGTCATGCCTGTCATCGAAGCTTGGGTATCGGAGCGGACCGGACTGTATGGAAACGGGCTCAGGCGAGTTGCGCAAAGAATAGATTGGGAACTGTTCGGGTGGGGCATCCTGGAACCGTTGATCGCGGACGAATCCGTAACAGATATCATGGCAAGCGCGCAAGAAATCTGGATTCAGCAGGATGGAGTGAAACGGCGGTTGTCGATACGATTTCGCGATGAGGAACATATGATCCGAATCGCCCGGAAAATCGCGCACGCAGCCGGTCAATCAATCACTGTCGGAGAGCCATTCGCGACCTGTGCCGTTCGCGGGATGCGGATCAATGTGATGATTCCACCAGTTTCGGCGGAGGGGACCACGATCATCGTTCGAAAATATCGGGAGCGCCGGTGGACCGAGCAAGCCTATCTTCGCGCCGGAACGCTCAATTCCGATATTTGGCGGTTTCTCTCCGACGCGATGAAGGCCGGACTGACGGGCATTATCAGCGGTCCGATGGGTTCCGGGAAAACGACGCTCTTGCAAAGCCTGATTGCCCACGTGCCGGATGGGGAGGGCATATTGGTGGCGGAAACCGTGCCGGAACTGTTTTTGAAGACGTTGTATCCTTCCAAATGCATCATCAGTGTCATCCCGCGACTTCGCGGACATGAGTCCAGCCGGGTCAGCCTGGAGCAATTGTTTGAAAATGCGCTTCACCAAAACGTGAGGCGCTTTATTTTTGGAGAAATTCGCGGTGCGGAGACGGCGCTTGTCCTAGAGGCGTTTCAAACCGGCCACTCGGGATGGACCACGATGCACGGGGACGATCCGAAAGATACGGCGCAGCGTTTGGTCCACATGTGCTTGCGCAGTCAGCGGCAGATGGATCCGGAATATACCGGGAAAATGATCGCCCATGCGGTGGACCTGATCGTGCAGATGAGGCATTACCGCGTAACGGAAGTGGCGGAGGTGACCGGTTATCGCAACTGCCAACCGGAAACGGCTCCTTTGTATGTCTATGAGGATGGCTGCTGGGTGAAGCGTGAGTCCCCTTCCTCCGCCTTGCTTGCCAAAATCAAGCGGGGGATCGGGTCATGAAGCGAAACGGATGGGGGCAATTGCCGTGGCCGTTGCCATGGCGGTATGTTTCGGCTGCACGCGCATGCGGATGGGAATTGCCGCACTTTTTGTATATCAGCATGCTGGCAGCCGCCATTGCGGGCGGTTTAAGCTTGGGGTCGTTGTTTCATCATCCATGGCTCGGTCTGGGGATGGCGGTCTTTGCGGCTTATGCCGCACCCGGGGAACTGCTCGAAGCCGTTCGCAGGCGAAACCGAAAGAAACTGCGGAATACATGGATCGAAACGATCCGGTTGCTCCACAATTCCTATCTTGTGTGCGGGGAATGGCGAAAGGCGATTCAGCTCAGTCTTTCCCACATGCCGGATGAAACTAGGGGCCTTTTTCGGGAATGGTTTCGCTGCGAACATTTGGGGATGTCTCTTCCCGACATGATCTGGGAAGGCAAGAAACGAATGCCGATCGCGGAACTGAACCTCTTCTGGGAAGCGATCCAGCTGCTCGAAAACGTCGGCGGCCCGCTCGGAGAAACGCTCCTGGAAGAGTCCGTCGCGTGGATCGAAGAAGCGAGTGCGAGGGCGGAAGACATGGACAGGGAAATATCGGCCAGACTGACCGAATCCCGCCATTTGTTTGTTTTGTTTCTCGTCGAACTCCTCTTTTTGAGGATCGTGGAAGGTACTTTCTTTTCCGGCTTGTTTGATAGCGCGATCGGACAAACCGCAATGGTTGTTCTGTTTTCCATGAATGCCTTATGTGTGATGTGGGTGCGTCTTCACATCCGCAAATTGGAGAACGGCTAAAGGGGGAAGGGAAACGATGCAATGGGTTTTGATCGCAAACGTTCTGGTCGGCTTGTTTCTGCTATGGCGGGGTTTCGTGCCGTTTGAACCATCCTCCGATGCTCTTCATCCTCTGAAGGGACAGACGACTTTCGGCGAAGAGAAGGTTCTCCGGGACGGGTCGCAAGAAAGTCGGCATTTTAAAGGATTACAGCGAGATGCAAGATTGCTTGGTCTCACGGAAACAGGGACGCACATCGTCCGCAAGCAATGGCTCTTGGCCGTCGGCGCTTTTTTCGCCGGATTTCTGCTCTGGATAGAAACCTTCCATATTGTTTGGTTTATCTTCGGGATATTCGCTTCATGGACAAGCTATCGGTGGCCGGTTCAGCATCTGCGCCGCCAAGCGGAGCGATTGCGGCACGAGGTGGAGAACGAACTTCCCTTCCTGCAGGTCGGGATGCTGCAGCGTTTACTGGCCGGCTTATCTCCGTATCAGGCGACACTGGAGACGGCTCCGTCGATTTCCGGCGCTTTGCGACGGGAGATCCAGCGTCTTACGCGTGATATGGAAATGACGGGGGATGTCGCGGGAGCATGGAAACGCTGGGCCGAACGGATTCATTCCCCGTCTGCCTATCGTTTCGCCGCGCTGCTGCAGCAGTTGATGACCGTGAATACGGCGAACATGGAGCGGCAGCTTCGTTTGGCCTATCAAACGTTGCGGCGGGAACAACAAGCCGCATGGCAACAAAAAGTCCGGCAACTTCCGGGCCGCTTGCAGTGGCCGAATTTGCTCATGTTTATCAATCTGATCCTGTTGCCCGTAATCGGTGTGGGGCTCGAGCTATCGCAGAGGCTCCGCATCTTTTTATAAATTTCATTCTACGAAGGGAGGAAGGCCCTTGCTGCGGGACTTGGGCCGACAATTGATGTTGAAAAATCAGTTAAAGAAGTGGTTGAAAGACGAACGGGGGATTGCCTCGATCGACGAAGGGAATCTGGCCATGGTCAAGCTGCTGGCCGGCATGGGACTCGGTTCGCTGCTGTTTGCCGGGATTGCCGCCTTCGGAGCGGCGCTGCTCGGCGACAGCGGACTTTTCCAAAGCGTGCTGACGAATACCTCCGTCAATTACGACGGCGGTCTTTGGACGAACTGAGGCAAAGAAGAAGGGAGGCGGGACGCTCGCTTCCCTCTTCTTTTTGCGGCAAGGCAGGCAAGCAGGCAAGCAGGCAAGCAAGTCAATTGAAAAACATTTGATCCGATGAAGGGAGGAAGGCCCTGTTGTTTAACGAGGGCCGAATACGATGTTGAAAAAACGAATGATGAAGTGGTTGAAAGACGAGCAGGGGATCGCCTCAATTGACGAAGGGAATCTGGCGATGGTGAAGCTTTTGGCCGGCATGGGACTCGGTTCACTGTTGTTTGCCGGGATTACCGCCTTCGGGACGGCGCTGCTCGGCGACGGCGGACTTTTCCAAAGCGTGCTGACGAACACCTCCGTCAATTACGACGGCGGTCTTTGGACGAACTGAAGTGGAAACAAAGGGAACGGAGCGATCCGCTCTCCTTTCTTTTTCAAACATGGGAGGTGCAGTTCAACACATGTACGGAGATGAGAAAACGAATCGTTCTGCCGGGAAACGAATCGTCAGTTGCTTGCTGTTTCTTGTCCTGGCGTTTTCCCCGGTGTTTTCCGGCATCGGCGCGGCGGCTCCATCCGAAACGCTGGTCAGCGCGACCGTCGATGTGATTGTAGCGATCGATACGACCGGCAGCATGTCGGGCTGGATTCAGCAGGTGCGTTCGGAAACGACATCATTTGCCAATCAACTCGAAGCGGAAGGGTTCGACTACCGGCTCGGATTGCTCGACTTCAAAGATATTCGAGTCGACGGAGGGCCGTGGTGGTATGGTTTTACGGACGATTCCTCGACGTTTAACCGATGGGTAGGCGGTTTGCGCGCGACCGGCGGCGGAGATTGGCCGGAGTCGGATATTAACGCGATGTACAATGGGTATCTCAAGTTCAAAAGCGAAAGCCGTTCCACAGCCGGCAGGATGATCATCCTGATCACCGACGCTCCTTTTTTAAGCAATGAAAGCGGGTATGACGTCAAGGAGATTGGGAAGCTGCTCAGCGACAACAACATCGTCTTAAACATCATCGGCACGGGGGCGGATTCTTACGGTCAAGCCCGTGAGTTGGACGGATACACGCGCGGCGAATATTTCCGAACCAATGATTTGCGAACGGCTTATCAAGGAATCATCGCGCAAATTCAACGCAATACGCCGCCGAAGGTGGAAAACAGCAAAGTGGTTCTTCCTCCCGGCGTCGATCCGGGTTCGATCAATACGACGACCGAATTGGAATTTTCCCTCGTCGGCTCGGATGCCGACGGAGACGCGCTTCGCTATTATTGGGAAGCTTTATCTCCGGAGGAGCGCAAAGTCTTTCTCGGCAGCACGCCGATGATCCGGGTGCGGCTGACGGAACCGGGCGTTTGGGAGGTGACCGGAACGGCAACGGATCCGACCGGGGAATCGGTCTCGGTGACGCATACGATTGCCGTGGGAAACCGGAAACCTGCGGTAACCAATTTGCGCGTCGATTCCGCAAACACCAAAATGCCGACGGTATCCTGGAATTACAGCGATCCGGAAGGGCATCCGCAGGAAAAAATCCACATGCGGGTCAAAAAGTCCGGAACCGTCGTTTGGGACAGTGGGGAAATCAGCCAGCCCAACGCATCGATGACAGCAAAAGGGATGGATTACGGTCAGGATTATGTGGTGGAAGTTCGAGCGATGGATCGCTACGATGCATGGAGCGATTGGGCAAGCTTGCCGATCCATATCTACTCGCTGCCCGACTTGCGTCCGATGGCCCTTGTGACGACTCCCGCCGGTTCGGTTCTCGATCAAAACACGGTGAACGTTGCCGTATTGTTGAAAAACGAAGGGGAGCAAGCAGCAAGTGCGTTTCGGGTGACCCTGTACGATGACGGGAATGCGGTTGCAGAGCAAACGATATCCAGCTTGGCAGGCGGAGGAAGCCGGGACGTTTCGTTTTCCTTCCAGGCAAACCGGCCCGCTCTTCATCAACTAAAAGCCGTTGTCGATTCCGCCAAACAAGTCGCGGAAGCAAACGAGGGCAACAATGAGATCGCCGGTTCGATCCAGGTACTGCACCGAGTGGAACTCGTTCCTTCAATCGAAGTTGTTCCTGCGCCGGAAGTGCCGCAGGGCGGCCGATATGATGTTCGGGTTCAAATAAAAAATAACGGACAAGGAGCGGCGGGATCATTCCGGGTCGATCTGTTCCAAAATGGCGCCCGAATTTCCCAGAAAACGATCGATCGACTGGATGCCGGCGCTGTTGCTTCGTTTGAGCTTGACGATGTGCTCGCCGAACCGGCGGGCAATGTCACGTATAAAGTGATCGCGGATGCCGCGGCCCAAATTGCGGAATCCCGTGAAGACAACAATGCGGCGGAAGCCGCCATTCGAGTCGCTTCCGTACAGGAAGTCCGAAACGTCCGAATCACCGCGACACCGGATGGGCGCAGCGCGACCGTTTCCTGGGATGATCCGGCTGACGCCTTTTTCGATCATGTGAACCTCCTGTTCGAAGGGACATCCCAGCGGGTGGACAAAGGCGTTCAAAAGTGGATGTTCCGTGGTCTGAAACCGGAGACGTCTTACAACCTGCGTATCGCAACGGTCAACACAGCGGGCAAACGATCCGTCGGCATCAATCAAACCGTAACCACGCCAAGGGATTCCGTGCCGCCTGACGATGTGGGAAATGCCAGAATTACGGTGGTGCCGACCGGCAAAGCGTTTCAGGTGACATGGCAAGATCCTGCGGCGGACGATGTCAAGGAAGTCCGGATTGCCTACCGTCCGTCCGGGGAAACATTCGGCGAGCCCTTGATTGTTCCGAAAGGCGTGAAGAAGATCGCTTTGGATGGATTGGCAAACGGCACGACCTATGAAATTCGGTTAACCGCCGTGGATATATACGGAAACACGTCTGCGGGGATAACGGTCACCGGCGTGCCGAAGGACACGGTTCCGGCGGGAGAGGTTCGCAATGTTCGTCTGACTTCAGGGCCGCAGGGAAGGTCGATTCGGGCGGAATGGACGGATCCGAATGATCCGGATTACCGACTCACCGTAGTGAGCTTGCTGGATAAATATGGCAAGTTCGTTGGAACGCCGATAACGGTCGAAAAAGGGAAACAAAACGTTACGTTTCTGAAGGTCATGCCCGGGGCGGACTATGTGCTTCAATTTGTTACCGTCGATGAGGCCGGAAACCGTTCGGCCGGCGTCAAAACATCCTTGCGTACGGATGAGGATACCGTGCCGACGGAGGCGGTTCGAAATCTGTCCGCAGTACCGGATAAAAAAACCGGAAGCATCCGGATGAGTTGGACCGATCCCGAAGAGGAGGATCTGAAGGAAATCGTCCTGTGGATCAAAGAAGATCAGGAAGGGGCGGAGTGGACGGAAACCGGCCGTATCCCTGCGGGAGTCGAATCGGTTGTCCTTCGGCCGGAAGCGAATCGGAAGTATGTGGTGAAGGCCGTCGCCGTGGACGATCAAGGAAATCGTTCGAAACCGTCGGAAGTTCGCTCCGTGTTGCTGTTGCCGAAGCCGTTAAAACCAGCGGATTTCCGGTTCAACAAATGGGGAACCTCTCAGGTCATCCAATGGCGTGAAGAAGGCAATGTTTCGCCGGTAACGTATCGTTTGTACCGGCAGATTGCCGATGACGGGGAATGGAAACTGCTTGCTGAATTGCCGGCGGGAACGACCCGATACGTCGATCGTTTGGAACTCGAAGACGGTGAGCGGGTGCAGTATGTTGTAGCTTCGGTCGACCCGGAAGGAACGGAGTCCGACAAGGCCGGGCCGGTCGGTCCTGTGGTGTCGCTTTCGGACAATCCGATTTTGCGGCTTAGCCATGTGTCACCGGAAGAGGTGAAATTGGCGAGCACAGCTGTTCGGGGAGCGGAATCGTACACGCTGGAGCGAAGGCTATCCGACGATTGGACCGTGATTGAGACCAAACGTGGCACGGAAGACGCAGCAGAGTGGCTGGACCGCGATATTCGCCCCGGTCAACGCTACCAATACCGGGTGACCGCAGAGCGCAATGCCGTCCGAGCGGTGTCGATCCCCATTTTTGTGACGGTACCGGGTTCTGCTCCTTCCATGCCCGTCGCCTTGGAGGCGAAACAAGAAGAAAACGGGGTTCGGCTTCGCTGGCAACCGCCTGCTGAAGGCGCCGATGCCTACAACCTGTATGTGCAAGCGGGCGACGGCCCGATATTGCTGCTGGCCCCGCGCATTGACGCTTTGACGTATAAGGACGGAACAGTTCGCTCCGATGGAACTTATATCTACCATGTTTCGGCCTGGAAGGACGGTAAAGAATCGGAAAAAGCGGCTTTTCCCGCAGTTTCGATAATGAATCGTCCTCCTTCCGGTTGGGGCAGTCCCGAGGATGATCCGAAAGATCACATCGGCGATTACGTGGTTGTGGAACAGGTAGGCGAAAGCGTAAGGATTTCCTGGAAAGCCGCTGAAGGTTCGCCAGCTCACTATTTCGTATATCGTCAGGAAGCGGGCAGCATGTATCAAAAGCTGATCGCGGTGTTAACCGGCGATCGGCTGCAGTTTACGGACAGCACGGCGAAAGTCGGAAAAACCTATGTCTACGCCGTTCAAGCCCAATACCGGAAGCCATACGGGAGCTTGCTGACGCCCAAGTTTGAAGCGAAGCCGATCAAGGTCGTGCCGGAAGACGGGATTCTCCCGTCTGCGGTGTTCGATCCGTCACATGTAACGGCATCCATTGACGATGGCCGCGTCCTGATCACGTGGGAGACGCCGAAAGCCGCCAAAGAATACCTCATTTACAGGAAGAAAACCACAGACCCGATGCGAATCTTGGTCGGTAGAGTTCCCGGAGCAAAGGGAACGTTGTTTACCGACGACTCGGTTAAATCCGGCGAGCAAGTGGAGTATGAAGTGATCGCCCGGTATCCGGGCGGAAACTCGGCGACGGTGAAATCCAATGCGATTGCGATCCCATGAGCTGCGTCCAAAGCAGCGGAGCCGCCTGAACAGGTGGCTCCGCGATCAATCCGGAACGGCCAGTCTGGAATGGCTTGTCCTGCTGCCCTTTTTATTGTTCTTTCTGTTGATCGGTGTTGATTTTATGCGCTGGCAGATCACGCTCTTTGCCGTCCAGCCTGTCGCGGAGACAGCGACGCAGGCAATCGAGATGCGGAAAGGAACGGATGAACAGGTGCTGCAGGATGTTGCCCGTTTACTGGAACAAAGAGGTCTGGATCCGGCACAGTGGTCATTTTCCGTCACTCCGGTGGAGGCAACGCCCCATCCAACATGGTGGGTGACCTTTAAAACACGCATCCCCTTTCGCGCGTTTGCTCTCTTCGGCCAGGATGTATCCGTTCCGATCGAAGTCACCCGAGCAAGCGATTTCCGAAAAGGTCATGTAGCGCCGGGCAATAACAACGAAGAGGCAGCATCGGCTCATCAAGTCTCTGTCATGAAGGAAGGTGGATGGCATGTTGATCCATAGGAGGCTTCATGCGCAATCCCCGATGGACAACGATTGGGTGGAGGTGGGCAGAAGAGGCAGCGGCAATGTGTTGTCTGTTCAGATGATGGCCATGCCATCCGACGAGCATTCGGTCCTCTTCCGGATGGTGAATCGCAAGACCGGCGCGATCGTTGTCGAACCCTGGATATTGCATCGCGATTTGATCCGGATGCTCCACAGCGGGTTATCCATGCTGAACGACAAACAGGAGCACCCTGCCATTTTCCCGCGCTTGCGTTTCAACCGGAGAAAGAAGTGATGCTCCTGTTGATCGGAACGGGGACTCTTTTGTATGAAAGACTGTAGGGCGTATAAACCGTTGATTTCCAGGTTGAACTCTATGGTGTGGGAGGTGAATGGATTGATCATTCATATGACATGCCGGGAATGTGAGCATAACGGGGATTTGGACCATTACGCCCGGGATGTAGTCAAAAGCGGAGGAAGGATTGTGTATCGCGAACTGGACGCAGCTCGCGAAAGAGGACTGCTGTCGGTTGAATTCGATAGCGAAGCGCAGGCCTCGGATTTTTGGGATCGCTTCAAACAGACGGATTCGTATCCGTTTTGCAGTTGATTTCATAGGCGCCCAGACAAAGCGATCTCTGAAGATGAGGTCGTTTTTTTATGCTTCAAATAGAGGCTCGGAATTAAGCAGGTGTTCTGAGTCTGAATGAGGGGTGAATGAGGCAGAAG
>NZ_JBHLWN010000064.1:0-11172 GCF_042432825.1 Paenibacillus chartarius
AAATCCGAATCTACGACGGTAGAGGCTTCACTAAAACTCAATTCGTCGGACAGACTCCTAGTTTCTGATCCTAGCAAAGGCCTGAAATCACGATTGAATGTAACCTCGCCTTCTCGGGCGATTAGCAGCTTGCGCTTGGTATAATACCTTCGAATGTGATATCGCAATTGAGCAATACTTGGTACATCGTGTCCTGGAGGTATTATCGGGATCTCATATTTCCCCTTCTTAATGGTATCAATTTTATAATGATTCTTTAGCATCTCAATATATGTATATTTCACGGAGTCCCTTCGATTTATTTTTAAATAAACATCTCTTATAGCCTTATCGAATATTTTTCGATGACCCTCACTTATTAAGACTCCTTTTAACTTGGGATCTACAGAAATGCTGGTTTCTCTGGGTCTGCCCATCTTTTGAGTTGGATTCTTCTTACTGCCCTTCCCCCCGCATTTTCTGAATCTGGGAAGTAGAGCATTCACCATCTTCCCCCCAGTCCAGTAATAGCGTAAGTATTTATAGTAAAGGTTTTTTCCCTTACCGGTTCTTTCCACCTCGCTCTTTATGATTTCATACCGCTCTTTTGGATTGTAGATGTTAGGCTCCAGTTCAACTATGTCTTTAATACATTCCCAGGCTTCATCTCTAAGGCGAATTTCTTTTGGGGTTAGAAGTTCTTCCGAAACCATAAATCTGGAATATGGGTCATGCTCGCGCTTAATCATCGTCCCTTCAATAAGCTCTTGTTCAATAGATGAGATACGCTTAAACTCAGGAACCCCGGTTTTTTTTATAATAGAAATGGTAACGGCACAATCCTCCGACTGATTCAGCCACAGGACCCTCTCGCAATCAACAAGCTTTGATTCCGCGTCTCTCTTTTCAAGCAGAGTATTGATAAATAGCTCCATTTTATTCTCCTCCAATTTCAATAATGGTTAGGATAGGTCTTGTAATTACATTAGGATTGGCCGAGTTAATTACGCATATATCAGCTATTGTTTGATCTATTTTGATCGCTTGAATCGTCTGGCTTTCCTTTATTAATTTGGACTCTAAAACAGACTTTAATGTAGCCTCGTTATCTTCTAGAGATGCTAATACGATTATTTTCATGGCCAGCCCTCCAGTTTTGAAAATGATTCACTCGTACTTCTAATCGTTTTTGTGTAGGAAGAATTCGACGACTCATATCAACTTCCCACAAGCGATTAGCGATCAGATATCGGACAACATTCATGCTGGTCCCCATTGGTAATTCCATCTTTGCATCAAGGTCCAAGGTGATTTTGGCTAACGGCTTGTCTATATTAACAATCGATTCGTATAGTACAGGCTCCAACTTATAAACCAGTTCATTATTTAGATACGCCATCTCATCCAAAATTTTGGCCGAATGCAACCATTCCACGTTTTTAACCAGATCATAATTGATTTGATTTTCAGTAATCAGCCGCCATTCAATATCCAGATCTTTGAAGTAGTACTTTTCTATTTGAAGCTTGTCTAATACCCTTCGATTTAACTTTGCCGATGGCTTTATGGAATGAGCTATAAACCTAAGTTCTCCACCTGACCTTACGGTCAATAACATGTCTGTGGTCATTACAATGGGATGCTTGGTCTTCGGATCAATTGGATGTCTGATGCCCAGCTTTTGTGCAATGAACAGTGTTTTTTCTAAAGGCAACAAAGGATATTGCTCCCTAATATCAACAACGTCCATGGCCCACTCCATTTGATAATGATGAGCTAATTCAAAATGCTCCGACAAATAATGGTGTAATCGTCCACTCTTCCAACCCCGAACTCTCGTTACAACCCCATGGGATGGAACATCATGAATGGTTAACCAAGGCTTATATTCCGCAAAATGCCCAATACCACGCCCTTCCTTAATCCACCTTTCAATTGTTGCTGCTGTAGTGCGCCGACGTCTTTTCGACATGAACAACTCCTCCATCAATTTATAGATTTTTTATTTACAATCGCAACGCATTAAAACGATTTACGATTGACTTTGATGATAAACGATACTAAATCGACTTGTCAACACCATTTAGTCGATTAATTTACAACTCCAACGTATTATGTTACCATTAAGTAAAGTGTTCACTTTACTGTTCAGTTTTGTATTCAGTTAAGCAGATTATGGGTAGGGGGATTTATGTTAATATTAGGAGAAAGAATTAAAACCTCGCGTATATCTAGAGGGTGGACTCAAGAAGAACTCGCCGGAAAGATCGACACAACGAAACACGTTATTTCTAATTGGGAACGCAACAAAGGAAATCCAGACCCAGAGCAAATTACCGCATTAGCTAATGCCTTTGAGGTTTCGGCAGACTACTTGCTTGGGTTAAGCAATTTTCCCGAACCACATTTTCGGGACCCATTCGGGCAAATCTCCTTGATGCCTGCAATTGACTATTCTTTTGTGAAAGGATCGACATGGGATCTCCTTAAATTGTTAAGCTCTGGTATTCCACTAACTGTAGATGGTAATGAAATTGCCCCTAAAGATAAGAAACTGATCGCCACCATTATTGAAGCCATTCTTACCAGAAGCAACGAAGATGCTTGCGGGGTTATAGAAGAACCGCTTAATTCTCAGTCCAATATGGATCAGGATTCTCAGCTGTTTTAAGGTCTGCCAGCTCATCACCAATCCTCTGTTAGATCCAGGACCCTTTTACATATATCACATCGCACCTCGATGATTAACCCAAGTCCAGTGGGAATGAAGGTATAAGCGAATTTAGCGCCTGTAACGTCAACAGGTTTGCATGAATCCCAAACTTGTATTTTCTGAAGCATCTCTTCTGTAATCTTAAAAATCATCGTTCCATCTCCATTCTCATGTTTCATTTTCATCTGATGAAGCGCATCGTGAATAGGGGGAGACATGAGATCTCGAGCCTCCCTCTATACAGAGATGCCTTCCAGTTGTTCGACTCTACTCTCTAAGCGCTTCATAAAGGTCAACATTGCGTCAAGAGTACATGGAGTCACAAATCCGGGCACGCCGTTCCTTTCGATGTTAATCCTGTTAGCGAACTCCTTGCTTCTTCTTGGCTCTACCGGTCCCCATCTATGTTTTTTGTACTTCAGGATTTTCCCCAGGCAGATTGTCCAAACCTCTAATGTCTTCTGCAGCATCATAAGTTTGTAATAATGATCCGGGTTATTTGTGAACGGGTAATCATAGTACTTCTTCTCTCTTTCAATGCTCAACTTGTAAACGCTGATGATTTGTTCGACATCTTCAATTAATTCTTCCATCTTCCCACCTTTGCTTATCTCGGTTTATTCTATACGCCTCGTTATTTTGCATTTTCCGCAATGCTTTAAGTTTCTGAATACTCTGAAAATAAAGCTGAAGTTTAACATCCGAAGGCGTCCTGCTGTCATCTATTCGGTTGCACTTTTCCAAGTCGCCATTATCTTCTACGACGTAAATTGCTGATAAATTCTTGTTGAGGGTATATACAATCTTTACCCGCCACTCTTTCTCAAAGGCAGCTTTTTCGAACCACTGATCTCTGATTGCTGTTGGGCACGTAAACCTGGCGCCCTTGAAAATAATGCCTCGTGCCGTCACTTTCGCACACCCATTTCTCATTAAATGTCTATTCATTCCCATAGAACAACTCCTTCATAGATTCTTCTATCACTAGAATATCCCTTATAATATATTTTATACGTATATCGTATTTTAGATATTTTGTGATAGACCTTCCCCCACTAATCTTAAAATATATACCTTTGATGCAAACGGCGCAGACAACTTCCTAAAGCTCATCATCATCCTTCATGAATCCATCTATCTTTCTGCCCATTAAGTAAATCGCTAACATTAACGTACCGATACCGATCGCCTCAATTGCTTTTCTCCAATCCTCCTGAATACTAATCATCCCTACACCAAAACCAAATAACATAACAATAGTGACTCTTATTAAAATATCCTCAAGCATCCCTGCCCTTTGCTTCATTAAAGCCACACTCCTGCTTCGTTTTGTTTGATCAGGTACTAGCCCAAACCCATTTCATATCAGTGTTGCCAACAGCGATGCCGGCTAACTGTTCACATTGATTTAACGGGAAATGTTCAAAAAATAAAAGCCCCAGCCGAAAGAATTCCTTGGCTGAAGCCGCTTGGTCATTCAACATTACAACACTAACTGAAGTTCCTTCCATTCCTCATCTGCAACATAGCGATACGACTGCGGGGCTACGAAATGTTCAAAAACCTCTTCAGGTTGAACAGGGGTCTCATATTCCCGATATTCCTTAATTTGAATCGCATATCCGGTTTCTCTATCTGAAAAATACTGCTTGAAGAAGTCTTCAGAAATTCCCGACTGCTTGTGAGTTTGATCCCATAGCGCTTGAGGAGTATCCGATAAAATATGATCGAATGTAAATTCCCCGACAATCATCCCTACTGGCTTCGTGCAATAAATGATGACGGATTCAACCTCTTTCTTAAAAATCCGCTTCCGGTATTCGAAGAGCTTCTTACCGTTTACAATCTGCTCCACAAACTCCGGTCTAATCGATAATAATACTTTCAAGTACTCCACCTTCTTCTAGTATACGAACAAACTGTTCATCCGTGATTTGAAAGAAGCCCCAATAAATGTCGCGGTCAATCCCAATCTGCTCAATAAGCTTCTGGCGAATCAATCGTTTGCTTAATGCTGCGTTATAGGTCATCTTTATTGTATAGCACCCGCCTCGGTTATACCAATATTGTAAATCATTTCGATCAAATACACTATATTTTGTGGCATAAGAATAAAACGCTTCAAAATTTTCAAATTCGGTTTGGTAACGGACTTCTTCCACTACACATATTGAGCTGACGACAGAGCTGTACTCTGCTTTTTTTCCTTCATCCTTGGTTCGATACATGACCAATATATCTCCTCTTACCAGAGGATATACCTTCATCCTGGTCACATAGATCTTGTGAATGCTATTCGTGTATGAGACATCTTCAAGGATGTTGACGTTCTCATTTCTTAAGATAGAATCCGGGAACATGACGGAATGATATTGAGGATAAATCGAAAGAATGTATTTGTTATTCCCTTTTATCGAAATCAAAGGATAATCCGTTAATATGTCGCCCGTAAATGTGGTCAGAGACTTTACAAACACCAACTCAGTTCCGTTTACTGTTACCTTTACTCCATGGCGCGAAAACCCATATTTTTCAAACAGATCCACGAGGGCCTTATGCTTTTCAAATACAGTGACGTAACACTGTTCCACACCCATCACAATTGCATAATCGACGGCCTTTTTGATAAAGCGTTCGCCTAAGCGCGTACCGTGTGGATTTATTTTGAGCGTACCTATCTTCAGGAGGTGTCTACCGGTAATGACGGGCTCTACATCTGTAATGGGTCCTGATTCAACTTTGAAATAAAGAAAGCCTTGAATAAACCCGTTTTCGTAATACAGATATGCCTCTTCATCTCCCTTCCGTTCAAACCAAGCTGCAAATTCCCGATAATCGGATTTAAGAGAATCAAAAAAGGGGTCGTTCAGATTAACCTCTCTAAACTTCTTCCGTTCCAGTATTCCGCTCATCGGGTGCCCTCCTTGAAACATTCGCTTACGAAACCGCTCAAATCAAACGTATCGGTCGGAGTAATAATACAAACAGGGCAATGCAATTTTTCCGACACGTATTGTGCGTACTCTATTTCCTCATTTTGAAACTTCTCTAGAAATGAAAGGTCATAATGCTGAGCATCTCTAGCACCTAATCTTTCGTAAATGGAACACACGGCATCCTTTAGAAGGATTAGTCCAGATGGATTAAGATCTGCAAATGTTTGGTACGGCACCCTTTCAATCTCATTCTTTTTGTTCACAAGACAAAAGTGCCCGTCTAATAAAAATTTCTGGGACGCGCGGGTACGCCTCACGGCGGATAGAAGCAACAGTTGGTTTTCCTCAACTTGATCCACTCTCTTGTCGCTTGTAAAGGAATCGTTTCTTTCTTGAGCTATTAGCGTACTTGCTGAGTAGTGAGCTATACCTGCATGAGCAGACCTTTCTTTGCACCAGCTTGTTTTGCCGACACCGTGTATACCACCAACGAATATCAAGGACTTCACCTCGGAAACATAGTTTTATTGCACTACTATTTCGACAAATTACAGTAATTTCCTCCGATCTCATTTAAGGAAAACTTGTTTTCAAGCAAAAAGAATAATTCCGTATATCGAAGGCCAAAATTTACAATGGTGTCAGTTGATCCTAACTGAGTAATAGGATACGGCGACTATGACTAATGAAAGTACCCGCACGTGAAAGAACTCTGCCCAGAATTGATCCAATTCGGCAGCGATTTAACTTGAAGGTGGAGACAGTCTATGGCAATCAAAGGTAGGAGCTGCTATAGGGCAGTCCAGTCAACGTTGCTTACCCTCGAAAGGGTTCGAAGCATTATGGAACCTTGTTTGCCTGTAGCGAATGATAAGGGCAACGCTCACCAAGAAACCGCTAAATGAGAGCTTCCTTCTGGAACTGTCGGAAATGAAAGAGCCGCTGGAAGCCCCATTCCAGCCTACCAACATAATAAAGTTGATTTAAAATCGTTGCACAAAATGCAGCAAACCCGGCCAATGATAACGCGCCGGGTCAGAAGCATAGTTTATTTATTGAGTTAACGTTTCCCGTTGCCTGAACCACGATTAATCAAAAGGAAAATCAGCAATACGCTGCTAAAGAAGTGTCGCGGCTTCATTCCGCTACGATTCTCAAATTTTTCAAAGACAGCAAAAGGTCTTGGTCCACTGCATTGGCCGAGGCAGGATTTACACCTAAACGGTGCACACCTTGTTAAGTTTCAATCCAATTTGCAATCGCTATTCAATCCAGTGAAGCAATTCATAATAATCGCCGGCCTCCTTCCATTCAAAATAATAATCCCGGTTCAGCCGAATTGGTTCCCCATATGGTTTCTCCGTGCGATAAGTAAGGACAGTTCCATGCTTGTAGGTCGCACCATGGGATAGGTCAAAATCGTTGGTCTGTAAAGATCTCGGCTTTATGGTGTAATGAATATGATCCGTGATCAGTATGAAGGCCCCTATGTCAGCTTGTTTTGCGGCCACATAAGCTTCAAGATTATTGAGATCCATGAACGCGTCATATCGATTGTTCGGTTCACGTTGATTTTTTGCTTGATAATGCTTTAACTCAATGGCAGCCGTCACAGTTTGTTCAGGATGCTGCAAATCTTGAAAGGTAACAACGAGATCGATCAGCGCCTTCTTGGTCTTACTTTTCATAAGTGTTGTTGCCGAAGTAAAGGGAACCTCTAACGCGACATGGAAAGATTCGCTTTTAGAAAAACAGTATGTATCGCCAATCTGTTGAAGGATCATTCCCATATGTAGTTGAAGAGAGGCTTCGCTTGTCAGCGATAAGCGGCCGCAGGCCAACTGTGTAGTTACCAGTTCCACACCTTGTGAAATGACAATTTTGAGTTTTTCGATTTGCGATAAAGTGAAGGCTGAGATTGACGGTATATTTCGAAGCATCGGATACCCTCGCTAACTTTATTCAGAAGTTGCTCCCATCATCATATCTAACATCTGATTCCTTTCCAATAACCAAACTACTATATCGATGAAAATGTTATTTGATAGTAAAGTTGTTTAAGAGGTCGCAAAAAGGCAGAAAACCCAACCTATGAGGTGGACCGGGCAAGAAATAAAGTTGTTTAAAATCATTGAACAAACGTCTCCGTTAGCGTAACGATTTCATATGATTAATGACTACCCCTTCTTTCGTAAGCGAATCGTAATGTATGTCTTTATCATAATTGGTTTTACAGTTAATTCTTTATAGGTGCTCTGGAAGTCTTTATACTCTTTGTACATCAATTTGGCTTGCTCAACAGAGTATCGTTTTGAAAGCCCCTTGTCTCTGTAAATATCTGCATCATTATCATTTTTACAACTAATTCTTATTGAGGATAGTTTTCCGATCAAGAATTCAACAGATACATTACTAATGAGTGTGGCCGATGGTTCGCTATCATGTATGGCTATCTCTGCAGTAAACTCGGCACTATCCACAGCATGAAATGCCTGACGAATCGCAGTTTCACTCTTCTTCATTGCTGCATCGGTCATATTTTTGCTGGTTGATTTCATTCTTTCTCACATCCTATCGCATAGAAATAAAAAATTTACAATAAATATAGCACTTTATATAATTTAGTTAAACGGTTAAATGGGGCGAAGAGCTTGTTATCCAACTTTGATGTTATGCGGGTTGTTAATTGGTATGTTGGCGTTGATGGCGGATATCTTGTTGGCTTTTCATAAATAAGTCATACCGAATTCTACCCTATGTACTACGGGCTGGATATTGAACCTAATCAATGTATTGGGAACGGTTTATGAAAATTCTTTCGGAAGCTGACGACACAAGCTAGGATTCTGCGCGGCGTTTTGGAGTATTGCCCCGCGGACGATGAATACCATGTGGAACGGTGCCGAAAGCATAAACCGGAAATCGAAGAAATGATTCGGCGCCTTGAAGGTGAATCACAGCCTATCGTTGACACGCCAAGTCTTACCATAACGTCCAAGGTCATTGAAAGAGCGATTGCGGAAGGATAAAGAACTGCCAGTCTTTTAAATATACATAAAATTCTTATTAGTGACTTGTTAAACAGACTCTTTCGTAAAGATATATATCGTCTTCAGTACCCTACTGGAAAAGAAATCAGAGGCCGTATAAAGCTGAGAACTCACGCCAACAATTTATGGAAGAAGGGGGGGCCTTATGTCGAAGGTATGTTGCGTGCACTGTTTCACCAACGATTTTATCCAGGCTACCATTCGGAAAGCTCGTAAAAAGGGGGAATGTGATTACTGTAACATGAAAGGGAATAAACAGGTCTGGGTCGCCGACGTTGGGGATGTCGGTGACTTCATTCGAGAGAGGCTTGCGCTCGGCTATACTAATGCGACTCGGGATGATGTCCCCTTTCATGCCTTGCGATCCATTTCCACGACCATTGAGGATGTTCTAATCTTTGAGGAAGAGATATTTTCGGAAGAGTTGGATAACAAGGGTAAAATTGGGGAGATATTGGGTGACCTGTTTAAAGAAAGCGGTCCGTCCTATAGAGACATCGCCCAGGGGGCAGATGACGAATGGGAGGGTGGTGACGCTCCCATCGTTCTCAAGGATGCTTTCTTTGTATCCGGAGACGATAATCCACTAACCCTTTCCTGGTCCGATTTTACTTATTATGTGAAGCATATCTGCCGGTACTTCGATATGGGCGCTGCCCCATACCGGGAATCCGCATTAGCACGTTTCCTACCGATTATTCGAGGGATGGCTACGACGCTGCCTCAGGGCACGGACATATGGCGTGCACGGATCATGAAGCCAGGGGACGGAAGAGTGTTAAAAGCGACCCGGCACTTGGAGTGCGGGCCCCCTCCGCGGAATAAGGCGATCCCACTCCGGATGAATCCATCCGGCATATCCTACTTTTACGGAGCGGAGGATATTGCTACGTGCTTGGAGGAAGTTCGTGTGAAGCGAAGGGACAGGGTGCTGCAGGGGAAATTTCGGACTAAACTGGACCTTACCATCGTGGACCTTAGTCACAAGGTGGTACTCGGAGTGCGAAGTGTCTTCGACCCTAATTACGACCATGACTATAACTGGGCCTCTCACTTTGTAGAAAATTTTATTGAGGAGGTTTCACGGCCGATTTCAACCAAGGAGGCCCCAATCGAGTATGTGCCGACCCAGATTCTGTGTGAATACATCCGGAAACTCGGTTATGATGGGGTGCGTTACAAGAGCAGCCTGACCGGAAAGATGAACTATGCGTTATTCTGCGGGCGGGCAGAGACGAATGTTACAGATGCCTGGTGGCGACATCCCGATCAAGTTCCGGATTTTACTGGTTGGCTGGAACTCGTAGAATTTAAACAAGAGCGGCACTAAGAAAAGGTGGGAGCTCCAAATGACTTTTATCTCGGCCGTCATGACAGATTTATTCTTATCGGTCACAGCAGACCGCCGAGTGACTAGGCTTACCCCTGACGGTAGCTGTGGACAGGTTCTTGACGAGGACACTGTAAAAATATTTTCGGTAGGGATCAATGGGTTCTATTCGATCACAGGCGCCGCGGACACGGCAATAGCCATAATGGATGCAACAGCGTTTCTAAGTACCGTCTTTTCGAGGATCGGTATTATTCGTAATTCTAGGCTTAATCAGTGGTTAGAAACAAATCGGGAACTGTTAAGGAATGAGCAGAACTCCTTTCAGTTAATCTTTGGAGGCTTGACCACCGAGGGAACCTATAAGTTATTTGATCTTGATAGTGAAGAGGGAGTTTTGGAATCCATTGTACGGGCACCGATTTTACAATATAAGGTGTTTTCCAGCGCACACTTTGTAGATGATGAGACTCTGCCGGCGCAGTGGTTTGAAGAAATGTTGGTAGCCACACCACCGCGATCCCTTGCCCATTTGCAGCAACTTCAATCCCGATTGAATGACAGGGGCGCTGACCGGGACCCGTCTGTGAACAATAGAGTGACCGAGTTTATCCTTCCTTTCTCGGATTAATGGGTGGTGAGGAAACCCGTACCTTATTTAATCAGCCGGAGCAGGACTGGAGTAACGTATTCGTATCCATGTTCTTTAATAAAGTTGTTGTTTATGGTTTCCAAAAATGCATTAAACCCGACCTATGATACAGGTCGGGTCAGAGATAAAGTTGTTTAAAATCATTGATCTGACGTACCCGTTAGCGAAATGAGTTGTTAAGCTGGGAACATTCTCCACATATTTTTAAATAACCATTTTCATTTAGGTTAAGTGGTTTGTCGGACACGGAGCTGGCGCCCCTAAAGTCAGTGAGGGTTCGTGAAATCCAGAACGTACGGATTTGGCCAGTGCGTGGTTGTCTACTGAGTCCACTTCCCCCGAAATGCCCTCTACAGACTAAGGCCGTTTAGGCCCGCAACGGGTTACGGCCATCGAAATTCATCCGATCAAATAAGCGTCGACCGCTGCCGACACGTTCTTGTCCGATAAGTAGGGCTTGCTGAACAAGATTCGTTCCATTTACACCCAACGTAAGTCTCTAAACCCAAGCA
>NZ_JBHLWN010000065.1:0-30078 GCF_042432825.1 Paenibacillus chartarius
AAAACAAGACCCTGGCCGAAAGGCCAGAGCCGATGCGGGAATTTTTATTCCGAGAGGCTTACTTCAAAACAAAGGAGGAAACGTACCATGGGAAAATCCGTTCAAAAAGTGATGACGCGCGGCGTGCAACATTTGAATCTGCCCCCGGCTGTGGTGGACCTGTTTTTTCGGAAAGCGGAGTCGTTTTTGCCGAAGCATGATTTTCTCGTGTTTGAACCGCGAGGAGGCCGCGTGGCGATCGGCGACGGAGACGGCAAAAGGCTGGACGAACTGCAAATGTCGCTGCCGGAGAAGGTATGGGTCAAAACGGACGATTACGGCCATTCGCTGGTCATGACGGCGCTGTTTCCCCGGGAGTATTGATTTTTCATACAAAACAGATGACGGCTGTCCGGTTTGCGGGATGGCCGTTTTTTTATGCCCATATTCCTTTTTTGCCGTTTCGGGAGGTGATTTGCATTCATTTATGGGGTCCTTGTATCGATTTGTTTTGCGGCGCGGGCGGGCTGTCCTGCGGTTTTGCGCAAGCGGGCTTTGACATTCGTCTCGGAGTCGATGTGGATGCGTCCGCATTGCTTACGTTTGAACGCAACCACCCGCAGGCGAGAGCGATCAAGGAAGACGTCGCCCGCCTGACGGGGGACAAGCTCCGGGAGTTGGCGGGAAGCATGGCGGTGCTTGGCATCATCGGCGGGCCGCCGTGTCAGGGGTTCTCCTTGGCAGGAAACCACGATCCGGACGATGTCCGCAACCGGCTTCCGTATGAATACGCGAGGCTGCTTCGGGAAGTACAACCTGCCTTCTTCTTGATGGAAAACGTGAAGGGACTGCTCAGCAAAAAGCAGCGCATTCATTTTGATGCGATTTTCGAACTGTTCACGGCGGCAGGCTACAGGCTGGAATGGCTTTTGCTGAACGCTTGGGATTACGGCGTGGCTCAAACGAGGGAACGCGTAATTATTATCGGGTTTCGGACCGATCTGGACGTGGCTTTTGAGTGGCCGCCTCCGGATCCAAAGCGTCCGGTGCTGCGCGATGCGATTGGCGACTTGCCCGATCCGCTGGAAAACGGCACGGCGATGATGAACCATACACTGTCCAATCCTCATCCGATATCGATGGAGAATCGATTGAAAAATGCCGGGAAAGGCGTGGCAATGTTCGACTGCAAGGTGCAGGATTGGGAACGGCCGTGCAAAACGGTTACCGCCCATTTAGCCAAGGATGTCGATCTTGCCCATCCCGGTTGTCCGCCCAATCATGCGGGGCATTTGTTCGACAATGTTCGACAGAAGAGCCGCTTCGATCAGGAGAACCGCGCTGCTGGGTGGGACGATCCTTCTTTCACGATTACCGCGCACAGCCGTTCGGCGGGGTTGCATCCGAACCATGGACCGGTACCGTCGGACCCGGCTCACATTTTGAAGCTCGTTTCGCAAGCGGACGCGAACGGGGTCATCCCGCTCGATGCGTTACAAGCGGCGATGCCAACGCGGGTACGTGGACTGAAGGGACGCCAAAAAGTCGGATCCTGGCAAAAGCCGAATCCGACGATCACGGCGAATGCCGGGTTTTACGCCGGAGCGCACTATCATCCGGAGGTGGCCCGGCCCCGGCGGTTTACGGTGCGGGAGTGCGCCCGTATACAGTCCTTCCCGGACTCGTTTGTGTTTTACGGCAGCTTGAGCGCACAGTACCGGCAGGTCGGAAATGCGGTGCCGCCCAAGCTGGCGTATGCGTTGGCGTGCCAAATCGCCAAGGCGCTCAAGAGAGGAGAATGCCGGTGAGCCAGTTTTTATTGTTTATCGAAACGATGCCGGTCAGTTTGAACATTGTGCAACTGCATACGAAAGACAAGCGTGACGGCCTTCTCGTCACCGTTCATGTCCGCCGCGACAAGCCGAACCAATGGCAGTGGCAGTTCGAGACCGTGCAAGGGAAAAGCAAGTGGCACTGCGGCGATTTGGATGAACTGAAAAACTACTGGCGATTGTTTTCGCTGATGTAAGCAAAGAAGAAGGGATGGGCGGATTCAAATCGATCAGAGGTGGTGAATGTGCGGCAACTGCAACTGTACGTCAAAGAAATTCGGGGTGCGGTTTGCGTGATTGGTGTGGCGCCGGGAAAGGACCTGTACGTTTTGGGCAGTCGGGCGAACGTGCAAGAAGCGGTTGGTCATGCTCTGGTATATGCCCGGTTGCTTGGCGTGCCCGAACGGGAGATTTATGTTGGCGGACATTCGATTCCGCAGTTGGCAATGCTCGGAGCGGAGTTGGTCGTGTCATCTATCAAAAATGAAGGAGAGGATCGCCATTGCTGAAAAGTCCGATTCGCTGGCAAGGCGGCAAGTCGCGGCTTCGCGAGGACATTATCCGAAGGTTTCCGCCGCATGTCCTGTATGCCGAGGTGTTCGGCGGCGGAGGCTGGGTGTTGTTCGGAAAAGAACGGTCGAAAGTGGAAGTGTTTGCGGATATCAATTCCGAATTGGTCAACTTTTTTCGTGTCATTCAGGAAGATTGGGAGGCGCTTGCTAAAAGGTTTGAATGGGCGCTGTATGCCCGCGACGAATTCGTGCGCATTTTGAACCGGCGAAACGAGGAGCGCGATCCGGTCACCCGCGCCTACGATTTTTATTACCGCGTGTACTCCCATTTCGGCGGCAAGTACAACGACTGCGACGACTGGGGTTATACGCGAAGCAAGCCGGCCTACGACCTGAGCAAGGTCAAGGAAAAGTTCAAGGTGGCGCATGAGCGGCTGGTTGGAGTGTATATCGAAAACCGTTCGTTCGAGGAAGTTATCCCGCGATACGATTCGCCGGATAGCTTTTTTTATTGCGACCCGCCGTATCTCGGGCTTTCCGGTTACCTGTACAAGTTTAACGAAGCGGATCACCGGAAACTGCGCGAACTGTTAGGCGAGATCAAGGGTAAGTTTTTGCTCAGCATCAACGACCATCCGACGATCCGGGAATGGTACGCGCCGTTTGTGATCGAAGGCGTGGAAACGCGATACTCGATCGCCAAGCAGACGAAAGGGCGGCATCCAGCGAAGGAACTGCTGATTCGCAACTATGAACTTTCAAACAGCGGAACGAGGGAAGAGCGATGAGAATGGATATCCGCGTATATCGCCGCTACCGGAAGCATCCGTTTATCCCGGACTATGAAACGAGTCGGAACGGAAAACACGAAACGGTTTCCAATGCGCCGGTTTTTGTTGTATCCGCGCAGCGGCTGGATGATATCGCGCAACTGGAATCGGACGACTTGATCCGCCAGCATTGCCGGGAGCCGCTTCTTGTGTTTACGGATCGGCAGCGTCTCCTGGCCGGTTCGCCGGAAGGGTATGATTACCTCCGGTACACTTGCGTCATCGACGCCGAGACGGCGCGGGAGATTATAAGCCGATTGTAAGAAAGGATGAACGCCGGATGAGCGATCAGGTACGCATAGAGCCGAAAGGCGAGAAGTTTGCCGTTGTGCTGGAACACGGCGGGTCGATACAGGAAATGGATGTGCGGGATACGTACCGGGATGCGGAAAAGTTTGCATTTTATGTGGCGGAACGCGTCAAGCTGGATGTGTACTACAACGGACGAAAAATCGAAGGGAGGAGCGGTTAGCCGATGGTGAAGGTACCGAAAAAGGTGTTGGAAGGATTGGAGGCGGTACGCCGGTTGGGGGCAGTCAATATGCTGGATCGTCCGGGAGTCGTTCATTGGGCGGACAAGCTTGGGTATCCCGAAGCGGCCCAGTGGATTCGCGATCACCCGAAAACGTATGCAGAAGGCGTATTTGCCGGATTCGAGGCCGATTCGTAAAGGAAGTTTCGTTTTTGACCCCCAATATCCACAAACTTTATCCACATGCCTGTGAATAAATTGCGGTTGATCCATCTTGTACGATGAATGAAAACAGTTCGCCGGATTGGAGGTGATCTTGTTGCAATTGGTGTTGTTTCGTCACAATCATAGCCAGCGGACGAAGGCATGGATCGAGCGGCTAAAACAATCGGGGTACGACGTTAAATCTGTACATGATCCGGATCGGATCTCCGGGGAAACGGATTTTATCGTCATCGATACGACGGTCGGAAGATGGAAGGACTACGTCCGGTTGCTGGAGGGGCACGGGATTCCTGTCGTGTTGCTGACGGAGAGCGATGAGATGTTTACAGAGGATGAGCTTGCATCGCTCGGCGCAACCGGAACGGTGTCGCCAGAGGAGGAAACAGATCAGGTCTTCGCCAGATTTCTGCGGGTGAAAGAAAGCGATCCGTCCGATCAGGAAGCATCGGATGACCAGACAGCGTTTCCGCAGTATGGAAGAACGCTCATGTTGTCGGAAGTGAAAGAGCCGAAACAGGAAGGTCTGCTTCATGAAAAGCGAATAGAGCCGGAGGCATCAGTCGCAGCATCGGATCTCAAACCGTTCAATCCTCTGGATGCAGGAAAAGTACTTTCACAACGAAAGGCAGAGGCAGTGCGGCAAAGATTGACGGAGCGTTCATCTGTCGAGAGCGTTTCTGAGAATCATGAACATCGCACGATGGCTTCGTTAGAGCCTCTCTTTCAAGACTACATGCCGGCAAAGACGGCACTTCCGGAAGTCGAGGAACGAGAACCGGGAAACAATCCGGTGAAGGCACGATCCTTTACAACGGATGAGGAAACAGAGGGGTGGCCGGATGATTTGGCGGCACAACGTATGCGACAGTCTCCGCCGCTTCCCTCGCCCCGGAGAAGACGGGACCTTCCTGCGGTTGCGGCGGTTTATGGGGCCAAGGGTGGCGCAGGCAAAACGACATTTCTGTTGCACCTGGCCGCGCTGCTTTCAAAGGAAGAGCGGAGGGTATGCGTCCTTGATCTGGACCTGATGCACGGTACTGTCGCTTCGATGCTGCACATCCGACCGAATAAGACCATCGTCGATCTCGCACGCCGGATTGACGATCCGAAAGCGAGCCGGGCCTGTCTTCTGCAGACGAAGATGGGCTTTTCCATTGTCGCTTCGCCGCTGCAGCCGGGAACGTTCCGAATGGAGCGGGAACAACTCATTGCCATTTTGCGCTTTTTAAAAGAAGAGACGGACATCGTCCTGATCGATACGCCTGTCCATTTCGACAGCCTGATCAAGCTGGCATTGGAGCATGCCGAACAGTTATTCCTGATGACCACCGAAGAACCGGCCAGTATGGAGAGCCTTGCGCGAATGAAGCCGCTGTTCAGCAGCCTTCGGCCAACACCGGAACTGTACACCATCTGGAACCGGCTTTCGGAACCGGCGCCGAAGGAAGTATGGCGAGACGAGCTTCCTTGGCCGGAGATGCTGGAGTTGCCGGAAGACCCTACGGTCGGCAAAGCGGTTCGAAGCGGAGAGATTATCGCAAGCTCGTCTTGCAGTCCGTACCGTTTGCGGGTGAAACAGCTTGCGGATCGCTGGCTGGGTGTGGAACCGGAACGTCCGGGCGGCAAGCGGAACCTGCTTAGGCGTTTGCTAAGGACGTAAAACTTGAAACATGATCGGAGGGACAGTGAACTTATGAAAGTGCTCGAAGCGAAGGTGGCCCACCCCATCAATGCCGCAGGCGGCTTGTACGTTTTCATCGAGGGAACGCAGGAGGAGATCTACAAAGGCGACGCGGATCGTTTGGCGGTCCGGACCGCGAATGAGCAGGGATGGAATGGCGATGGACAAGCGACGATCGGCATGCCGGCACGCAAAGGCGTCAATTTGTACACGCGCGCGTACTGGTTTCATGAAAAACGGTAACTCGCTGCTCGATAACAGAAAGGAGAAGGATTGACCATGAACAGCAGGCAGCAAAAACGGGTCATCATCGCCTCCATCGCCGGAGGGTTGGTGTTGCTCTTGATTGCGTTTGGACTTGTGTTGGTTTTTCAGGCGAAACAAACGAGCTTCGAGAAACAACTGCAAATCGAATATGAGACGAAGATCAAGGAACGGGAGACGGTGGAGCAAGCCGCGAAGACGAGAGTGTTGGCGGCGAGCCGGAACATCCCTTCCGGAACAACCATTCAGGAGGGGGATGTGAAGATGGTAGAGGTGCCAACCTCCCTCGTTCCATCCGGGAATTTGAAGGAGCTGGGCGCGGCGGTAGGCAAAATCACCAAAATCGAATTGCAGCCGAACACCCCGATCCTAGCCTTGATGTTGTTTGAAGATAAACCGCTTCCGAAGGATCTACGGATTCAGGAATTTAATGTGATCCAACTCCCGTCGAATCTGCAAAAGGGGCAGTTCGTCGATGTGCGGATCAATTTCCCGACCGGCGAGGACTTCATTGTGCTAGCGAAAAAGAAAGTCCGGGAACTATCCGGCACGATCGTTTGGTACGACATGAATGAAGCTGAAATCTTGCGGGCATCAAGCGCCATCATCGATGCCTATTTGCAAGGAGCCAGACTGTACGCCCTTACCTATGTCGATCCGGGAATTCAGGAAGCCGCCATTGCCAACTATCCGTCCAATCCGAAAGTGCTTGACTTGATTGAACGCGATCCGAACCTGCTCGAAGAAGCGAAAACCGTGCTTGCCCGCCAGCTTCGAACCGTACTGGACAGCAATCTGAAAGCGATGAGCGATACGGACAAAATGCGGGTTGTGAGCGGCAACGTCAGCGTACAGCAGCAACTGCAAAACGAGCGCGTCACGACACAGCAAAACAATGCGTTCCGGCAGCAAAGCATTCAGCAGCAGGCTCAAACGCCAGTCGGCGCACAAACCATTCCGGCGGAACAAACAAAACCGGAACCTTCTTCGGGGCAGACGAGTACGCCCGCACCTTCCGAGCCGGCCCAAGCTACGCCTTCTCCTGATGCGGCAAAAGGTACCTCTATCCCGGCTTCTAACGGGAAATCCGACGCCGTGAGTGTGCCGTCCAAGACAGACCGGCTCGAAGATGTGTTTAGTCAATCGAATGCGGGCGGCTCATAAGGAAAGGAGGCAGACATGAAACAAATCGTTTTTTTCGGCGCGCCGGATAAAAGTCACTTGCTTCTGATGTTGGGCAAGCTGCTGGCAACTGCCGGGCAGCGGGTGCTGCTTGTCGATTCGACGTTCGCGCAGTCGGTGCAGGCGTACCTCCCCGACTCGGAGGAGCGTCCCGCCGCGTTCATCACCGAGTTTGAAGGAATGGATGTCGCCGGAGGGTTTATTACATTCCATCAGTTGGACCGCTATCTGAAGCAGACGGAGGGCAAATGGCCGCAATACGATGTCATGCTGCTCGATACGGACCATACCGAATTTGTCCAAGGCAGAGAACTGTCCTCGTTTGCGCATCGCGTCTGGTGCGGCAGCTTCGAGAAACTGGCGCTCAAGAAAAACGCGGAGTTGATGCGGCGGCTTGGTTTGGCGCAGTCCGCCGCGAAGCTGCTGCCGTTTTTCAAGCTGGTGTATCCGTTTGTTGAGTCCACGATGACCGAGGGGTATTTCGACTTTCTTTATATGCCGGATGCCGCTCAATGGCAGGAGCCGGTATTCCGCATCCCGCTCGATGACCGGGACGTGTCGGCCATGATCGATAACCAGCATCATAGCCGCATCCAAGTGAAAAAGCTGTCCGGTTCGTACGTCCGAACCGTGTTATCCATGGCGAGGACGCTGTTCGATTGGGACAGGCGGACCGTCAAAACCGCATGGAAGCGGGCGAGGAGGGATCGCCGTGGGACGTAATGTCGTTTTCTGGAGTCCGGTTCCGGGGCAAACGGGCAACACGACAAACCTGATCGCCGCCGCCGCGCTGCTGGGTCTTGAATATTCTTCCCGAATCCTGCTCTTCGGCCATTTGCAAAGCCGCCGCTTGCCGATCGAACAGGCGTTTCTTAAACGATCGTTGGGCGAAGAGGAGCTTGCGTCTGCCTCGGACTCCGGAATCGATGCGTTGATGCGGCTTGCGCAAAACCGCAAGCTGTCGCCGGAGATGATCCGGGACTACACCTTGCCGCTGCTGAAGGACCGGCTGGACCTGCTGCCCGGTTCGAATAAAGCGGACAAAGCGTTTATTCTTGGCGTAAAGGACGTATTGGATCCTTTGCTCGAGTCAGCCAACAGATATTACGACCTGACGCTGATCGACGGCGGCAGCGGCGCCGGCTCCGGTTGGACGCAGGCGCTCTTGCACAAAGCCGATCTGGTTGTCATCAGCCTCAACCAAAACCGCTTCGTATTGGAGCGGTTTTTTCAGTACCGGGAGGACCTGTTAGAGGACAAAAAGCAGCTGCTTGTTTTGGGACAATACGACCGACGCTCCGGTCATACCGCCCGAAATATTGCGCGGAAGCATAAGGCGAGCGTCCCGATCTACCCAATTCCGCATCAGGCAGGGTTCATGGACGCCTCGCAGGAAAGCCGGGCGATCGACTTTTTGTTTCGCAACCGCAGCGTTCCGCGCGATCATGAGCACCATTTTTTCATGCAGTGTGTGCGATCTCTTGCCCTAGCGATCATGGAACAGGCTGGATTAAACAAGCCGTTTTTCGGCGGGAAGGGGTGTAGCGGATGCTCGGTCTATTGAATGGGCTGCTTATCTTCGTTCTTCTTTTGCTCGCGGCTACTCTTATTTACTTCCGCATGAGCGGACGCAGGATCGAGAAGCCGCCGGAGGAGCGCGTCTATACGATCGAGGCGATGATCGCGTACGTCAAAAAATCGTTGCACGACCTGACGAGCAGCAATCTGTACGACCTCGGCTTGTCTGAAGAGGAGTTCCGCCGCCGGAAAAACAAGCGGATGGAACTAAAGAAGGCGCTGCGCGGCTGCACGTCCGGAGATTTGCGGGACAAGGCGTACGTCAAGCAGTATTTGGCGGATTTGCTTGTTCAGAACTATAAACTGGATGATACGAACATCAACCGGCTTATCCCTTTCGACGATCCGTACGAGCTTTCGCCGCAGGACCAGTTCGAGATTTTGCTGCACCTGTACAAGAAACGGTACCGCAACGATGCGCTCAGCGAACTGATCCGGAGGTACGAGCTGGACCGGCCCAAGCTCGGCATTGAGGACGGGCAAATCGAATCGTACCGGATTACCGCCGAGGACATCCACGACATCTATAAAGAGGAAGCGCGGCGGCTGCATTTCGAGGACAAGCTGCAAATTGTCGTACAGCGCATTTACCAAGCATACAAAGGCTTCAGCGTCGTCGATGATATCCGCGACATGAACATCGACGGCGTGTCGGGCGGTGTTTCCGGCTTGCCGTCTTCCGTATGGGAGGGAGAATGGGAATTTCAAGCCGACGAGTTGCTGCGGGAAGTGCCGAAGTCCCACGACAGTGTATGGATTTTCTACAGAGGGAAATCCATTCACTTAAGCTTCCTTTCCTTCAGCTCGGAGCAAGAACTGAAACGCGTCTGTCAGAATATCTACAAGCACAACTATCCCGGTCAATTGTCGGAAGCGAACGGCTTCAAAGTAAACGAGATGGCCGACGGCTCCCGCGTCGTCGTGCTGCGCCCCCGGTTCTCGGAATCGTGGGCGTTTTTTGTGCGCAAATTCGATGTGCAAAGCGCAATGTTGGAACAGCTCATCCGGGATGAAAACGCCCGGCTTCCGATCGGCTTGATCGCCTATCTCGTCAAGGGCGCCCGAATCACCGCGATCACCGGCGCACAAGGAAGCGGGAAAACGACGCTTCTCATGGCGATGGTCAAGTTCATATCCGCCACGTTTACGATCCGGGTGCAGGAGATGAGCTTCGAACTGCATTTGCGGAAAATTTACAAGGACCGCAATATTCTCAGCTTCCGCGAAACCGAGACCATTTCCGGCCAGGACGGACTCGACATCCAGAAAAAGACGGACGGCACCGTAAACATTCTCGGAGAGGTGGCGACCGATCCGGTCGCGGCGTGGATGATCCAGATGGCGCAGGTCGCTTCATTGTTCACGCTCTTTACCCACCATGCCAAGACGTTCCGCGATCTGGTGTTTTCGCTGCGAAACTCGCTCTTGAAAACCGGTGTGTTCACGAATGAAAAGGTGGCCGAGCAGCAGGTGATCAGCGTCGTCAATTTCGATATCCATCTGAAACGGGACATCAACGGACACCGCTACATTGAACGAATCACCGAGTGTGTCCCTCTTGATGAAGAGTTGGATTATCCTGCCCAATACCGGCAGTGCGAAAAACTGGAGGACAAGATGGCCGCGTTTATGGAGACGGCTGCAGAATATTTCCGGCGCACCACCGACCGGAAGCTGTACGAAGCGCGAAATGTGGTCGAATTCCGGGACGGAAGATATGTGGCAGTTCATCCGATCTCTGAACGAAATGTGAGAGAGATGCGCGAACACATGTCGGGTGCGGACCGCGCGGCATTCGAAGCGTTCCTTTCAAAGAATTGGGGTGTGCGGGATGGAGCTTAAAACGCTGTTGTCACTCGTCCTTGGCGGCGCCGTGGTATTTTTCCTTGCCGCCGTCCTGCTGTTCAAGCGGCTGTCCCGTGAAAATACAGGCGCGGGTTCGATCCGGGAATATGAAGAATTGCGGCTCCCAGGCAAACCGACGAACAAGCATGCCGTGTACAGCGTCTTGCAGCGTATGTATGTGAAAGTCGAACGGATTCCGCCGCTTCGCGCTTATCTGAACGCGATTCGCAAGCGGCTGTCTCTGCTTGCGCCGTATGACGAATGGAAGCTGCGGCTCGAGACGATCAAGATCGCGCTTTCGGCATGGGGTATCCTGGCCGCTGCCGCGATTCCGCTCATCCTGCTTGTCCGCGACCCGATGACGTTTTTTATGATGGCCATCGGCATTTGGGCGCTGCACGGGATGATCGCGGATGTGTTCGTTCACCGATTGGAGAACCGTCTTCTCCGCCAGCTTCGCTTGTTTTTGTCTGATGTGCGGCATCATTACCACCGGCACGGGATGGTGGAGGAAGCGATCTACGACGCGGCGGAAGCGGCGCCCCATGAAATGGCGCTGCACGGGCAGGAAGTGTGTGCTGTTCTCACGGCCAGCCATCCGGAAGAAAAACTCGAGCAGTATTATGAGGCGGCGCCGAACCGATTTCTCAAGGGACTGGCCGGCATTTCGCATCTGGTGAAAGAGTACGGCGACAAGAAACTCCAGAACGATTCGCTCTACTTGAAGGCGCTTGGGAAACTTGCGACCGAATTGAACCTGGACATTTTGCGGCGGGAGAAGCTCAGTTTCTTGCTGCAAGGACTGTCCGCGATTGCCCTGATCCCGATTTTGTTCACGAAGCCGATCGAAAGCTGGGCGCGCAACTACTTCCCAGCGATGGACGATTTTTATGCCGGCAAGTTCGGCTTGATGACGAAAATGGCCATCCTGCTGGTCATTCTTGTTTCGTACGTGCTGCTGCGCAGTATGCGGGAGTTGGACGGCGGACACCGGCCCGGACGGCGCAAGCCATGGGAGCAGATGGCCTACAATCATCCGTGGGTACGCAGGGTCATCGATCGGATCATGCCCGAATCCGGGACGCGGGAAGCCGCCCGCAGCGACATGCTGCTGAAAGAAACGAATTCGCCGCTCCGTTTGGAGTGGCTTGTTCTGCAGCGTGCGTCGGCTTGCATTCTCGCGTTTGTGCTTGCGCTCGGATTGTTTGTCACGCTTCATGCGGTGACGAAACACCAGTTTCTGTACGCGCCGGTCAAGCCGGAAACGATGTTCGGCCGCCTGTCGCCGCAGGAAGAAGCGCAAGGACGGGAAGCGGCGGCGCTCGATCGGCGGATCATGGCGGATGTGAAGGAGGTGAAAACCAGACTTTCGGAAGCGGTGATGGCCGAACTGCTGAAAGATCCGCGGATTGCGCGAGATGAAGAGGAGCTCCGGGACGCGGTGAAACGCATCCTGAAAAAAATGGACGCGGTAAACAGCGAATATTTGAAATGGTGGGAGGTGATGCTGGCTTTACTCAGCGGATGGGGCGGCTATTATGCTCCGGTCGGCGTTTTGTTGTTCCGGCGGCGGATGCGGCAAATGGAGATGAAGCACGAAGTTGACCAACTTCTCTCGGTGACCGCCATGCTGTCTGAAATGGAACGCATGTCGGTCGAGCACGTGCTGGAGTGGATGGAGCGGTTTGCGCATATTTTCAAAGCGCCGATTCAGCATTGCCTGCTTCACTACGAGCACGGCGCGGAGCAGGCGCTGGAGGCATTGAAGGAAGAAGCGCCGTTTCTGCCGTTTGTCCGCACGGTGGAGAAACTGCAGCTCGCGGTCGAGAAGATTCCGATCCGTCAAGCGTTCGACGATTTGGAATCCGAACAAGCTTTTGCCCAGGAGCAGCGCAAGCAGGACTATGAACGGCTGATCGAAACGAAAGCGGGCTGGGGGAAAATGATCGGCTTCGCACCGATGATGTCCCTCATTTTCGGATATCTCGTCTTCCCGCTGGTTTATGTGAGCTTGTCGCAAATGTCCGTGTACTACGAGCAAATTCAGCGAATTCAATAACAACAACACTGTGAGCCTTTCCATTGGAAGGCTTTTTTGTACCAAAATATCTTATTTAAAGGAGAGAATGATCCATGTCCAACGCACAAAAAGCGCTGGTGATGGCCGCAGGCATTTTCCTCGCCATCGCCCTCATTACACTGGCGGTTGTATTGTTTATCTCGGCCCAGGACTCGACCAAGGCGGCGCAAAGCAATTTCAGCAACATTCAAACGGAACTGTCGCAAACGGCGTTTACGGTGTACGACAATACGCTCGTTTCCGGAAGCCAGGTTGTCAACGCGCTGCGCAAGTTCAGCGATCAGGATCAATTCGGCATTCAAATCGTAACGGGGAAAAATCCGGCGGGTCAATGGTACGGCAAGGTGATCAATACAGGCGTTCCGATGGACAGCATTACGTACGGCTCGGTGGTCGGTCCGGGAACTGGCCGGCTCGATCATACGATGGATGAAGCGAACGTCAACTATGTGAATCCGAGCGGCAAGTTTAAGGCGCAGCTTGTGAAAGACAAGAGCAACGTCATTCGGGGCATTGTGTTCCGCCAGCAGTAAGCTTCTGAGTTAAAAAGATTTCTCAGCAGCCCGCTTGTCACACATAAAGTGCAGGCGGGCTCGCTGTAATGAAAGGAGGACAAGCAGATGAACCATTCCGTGCGCACGATGATCGACATGAGCTTTGCTTGTCTCGTGTTTGTGGCGGCCGCGACAGCCGGGTTGCTGTTGTTTCAAAGCGGCGCAGCACATTTGGATACCGCCTATATCGCAGGAAAAGCGCAAGATCGCGGCATAAACCCGACACTTTCCCCGGTTGCCGGAGACGGAACCGTGTCCGGTGCGGAAGTGCTGCAATCGGTCGGCCAGATCGGCGACATCGGAGCGGAGATCGTGGTGGATGGCGTCCGGTATTCCCCTTCGATGGAACGGGAGGACATCGCGGCATCGGCGATCCGGCTAAGCAGCCGCTATGTTCCTTCTTATGAACGGGGTCCGGATGGCCGGTTGCAGCGAGTCGTTTTTGCATCGCGAGGGGGTGCGTGATGGACAGCATTTCCAAGGTGTTTGCCATTCTCATTGCCATCCTGCTCCTGTACGTTTTCCCGATATCCTCCGCGTTCGACCAGCAGGATGACGTTTCCGAACTCGTGGCGCTGCGGGCAACGACTACGTTTGTCGATGCAGTCAGGGACAAGGGATACATTTCACCGACGATGTATAACGACTTCCTGCAGGCGATCCATGCGACCGGCAACACATTCGACGTGCGGATGGAGCACGGGCAAAAGCGTTACGTTCCGGTATACGCCGATCCGACTCGTCCAGAGACGTTCCAGGGGAAGTACGCCGTTCACTATGACATGTTTTACAACGCGCAAATCTTGCCGGTGCTGTTTCCAAACAGCGCGGCGGGCAAGGACGATCCGGCGCGCCGCTATAAACTGCATGTCGGGGATACGTTTTATGTCGTAGTGAAAAACACGAACCGGACGAACGGCACGATCTTGCACGATTTTTTGAACAACGCCAGCAGCCCGAATGAAAAAATCTTCATTCCCTACGGAGGCGTGGTACGCAATGAAGATGATTAATTGGGCGATTGTCGGCGTGCTGATTCTGCTTCCGTTCTATGTGATCAACCGGATCGATACCGAGACGCAGCGCAGGATGATGATTACAGAAATGCGCTACGACGCCGCGCTCGATGCGGCGGTCGACGATGCGGCGAGGGCGCTCTTGAACAATGCGAGCCAACAGCAGGAAGCTCGTTATGATTCGGTGAAACGAGTGAGGGTGAACAAGGACGAAGCGATCGACACATTTTACCGGACATTGTATATAAATTTTGGCATTGAGGAAGATCCGGTTGCGCAAGGCGTGCTTATGCGCTACATTCCGGCGGTGATCGTCATCGGCTATGACGGGTTCTGGGTGTATGCCGAGGAAGAGTTGCGAAATGCGGCCGGCGAAACGGAAATACGCCCTGTGTGGGGCCCGAAGAAGCCGTACGCCTATGCCGATGCGCAAGGGAACAGCTTGTCCTTTACACTCGACGATTACGTCATAGCGTATGAAGCAAGCAGCCGGACATGGCGGGAGGGCTTCCGCCCGGAACTCCAATCTGCGACCGCGATTCCTTTGCTTCGTGATGCGGAGTTATTCGAACAGGTGCGGCGCAGCACGATCGTTAACGCCATCCAGAATGAATTGGCATACCGGATTAACCGGCATAACCAGCACGTTTCACGGTACGGCGTGTCCTATACGTTTACGCTGCCGACGATCAGCGCAGAGGAATGGAAGAACACGGTGGGTGACATCGGTGTTATGGCGTTCGTCCAGGGCATTCCGATGGGAAGTAAAACGTACAACAACTATGCTTTGGGCGGCAGCCGGGTGTTGAAAAAGCCTGTCATCTTTGGGGCGATGAAAGACGGGAGAAAGGTCTATTACCGAAGCGCCTGCGGTTACTCCTACCCAGTGGAAGAGACGTTTGCTAGCGAGAAGGCGGCAGCGCAAAAGGGATATATGCCGCTTGCATGCGTCAACCATCCTTGAGCCGGAACTCTTTATTCAGGAGTGGACAGGTTCGCGCAGGGATTATATGATGGAAACACAACGTCGAATTCTTCCTGATATTCTCAATTTTTATCGAAAAAAGGAGTGAGGCGAACGTGAAAAAATGGGTAGGCGCGAGTCTGGCGCTGATGATGTTGTTTGGCCTGCCGGCCGGCATCTCCAGTGCGGCGGCAAAAGCGCCGGCGTTTGTCAGCGTCGTTATGGATGGGGAAAAGATCTGGTTTCCCGATGCGCAGGCGTTTATCGATGAAAACAGCCGGACACTCGTACCGGTCCGCTTTATTGCTGAAAAGATGAATGCCAAAGTGGGCTGGGAATCGGATACGATGACGGTTCCGATTGAGCGGGGCGATCGGCAAATCCGGCTGACGATTGGCGAAAACAAAGCGATCGTCAATGGCGAAGAGGTGACCTTTGACACGAAGGCGATCTTGAGAGGCGGCAGAACGTTTGTCCCTTTACGTTTTGTCAGTGAAGTGTTAGGCGCGAAAGTGGAATGGGACGACGCCACTTCGACCGTATTGATCTCGACAGTTGAGGATGTCGAAGCGAAATACGACCAATGGGGACGTCTGATCCGTACCACCGATCTGCCAAAGAATGCGAAGGATTATCCGTATATATTGGCGGATGTTCCTAATGAGATGTATGAGATGGGCTATCCGTATTCCAATCCAGAACGAAGCAAAGTATCGGCCGTTCTGTATGAAACGATTCCAGAGTATAACAAGGAGAATGTAGATATTTGGATGGGACGATTGAAAACGTTCGGAGCATTGTGGCTTAATGTGGACTACAAAACCATCGATGATGAATGGGCGAAAGCGATCTTCGCGACAAAAATGCAAAACTCCGATGCGGAGTTGAAATACATCCGGCGGTATGTGGAATGGGTAAAGGAAAATCAGATTCAAATTGAAGGATATCTTGACCCCGAACCATCCATGATATTTAACGATGGCTTGGGAGTAGACTACATTCGTTCAAGATTTCTCATTAAATTTATGTCTTATAAGGAAAGTAAAGAGTTGCTTTATGATACATGGTTTCCTAAAGATATAGTTTTTGATAAAAATGTGTGGTATGAAGGGTACACAGACATAAAAATGGGAACGAATGTAGGCGGAGATTGGGGTAGTACATTAAAGGTAGCCCCGAGTGCGAGCTTATTCTATAACCACATCATTAAGAAGGTGGAATAGAAATGTTTGTAAAAACAGCATATAAACGATTACTGTGCGTGCTTCTGGCATGCACTTTTTTATTGCCGATACTTTTCACGGATCAAGTCAAAGCATCTGCGCCAGAGATATGGACAAGAGATGGAATGATCAATTTTTCAATAACCAGCACAGCCGCCACATCATCAATTCGTTATAGAACAGTAGGATGGACGGTGCGCAGAGATCAATTATGTACGAATACAATGCCAAAGCAATGCGGAGATCCAAGAATCGGGAAGCATGCTTCTTTTTTAGATCAACAAGTTCGACAAGTAGGACAAGATCCGAATCCTCCTATTCCTGGGGCGCCATTAACCACGTTTTATGAAGTAAGTGAAGATCTTGTAACTAACGGAATGTGGCAGGCGGGAATGGGTGATATCAAGGACAATGACGATTTATATCTTTATGCCATCATGGTTTCGGTAAACGGCGACGGCTCGGTGCGAAAAGGACCATTCTATACCTTGCAAGAAATCAAGCGTGCTGAGCCGTGGGCGCATCCTGACGATCTGGATGATTACTTTGGCCTCCATGTACCATATCGCAGCGCAGATTTTCCGGTAAACGCGATAGCCAAAACCGAGGACGGCAAGGTCATCAACAAGCCGGAGGTCAAGTTTCTGAAGGGCAATTACAAGGTTGGGGAAACGATCAATCACGAGTTTCCGGCGACCATCGAAAACAACGGAAAAACGTACAGCATTGTCCGCTCGTACTTGTCGCCCAAACAGGATCCGTCAAAGAAAGATTGGCTGCAGGAAAATCCGGAAACGAACCCGAAGGTAAGAACCCGCAGTTTCACCGTCCATTTAGGCGGAACCGATGCGATTGCCGAGTACAGCGAAAGCAATCCTGTGAAGGCAATGTTTCTCACGGACAAAGGAGAGAAGCTGAGGCAGGACGAGGAACTGGAGCCGAAGAAAACAGGTGAAGAGGCTACCTACACCTTCCCGGCTACGCTCGATTACAAAGGAAACAAGTACGAGATCATCCGCTCGTATATTATGAACAATTCCGACCCGACCAAGGAGCTGTTTGTTCAGGAAAAGAGCGATCCGAAACTGAGGGAGCGGTCCATCACCGTCGGATCAGGCGGTTCCAACTTTGTAGGCATTTATAAAATCCCCTCGCCGGTGACGGTCACCTCCCGAATTCAAGCTCCGGATACGGTGGAACCTTCCGTCACCAACGTTGAAGGGGATTTTATATTTGAAGCGGAGTCATCTGCAACCTTGAAATCCTACGAGATAACGAACATCCAGAATGCCACGCTCGTTCGCTCAAGCGATCGAACCGGCGCACTCAGCGGAACAAAGGCCGGCAAAACGATCCCCATCAGCATCCCGTTTGCCTCCGGCGACAGCGTAACCGTGCAAATCACGGTTGTCGTTAAAGATTCGCTGAATCAAAGCGGCGATTCAACGGCGAAGCATACGGTGAAAAAAACGGTGGGCAATGAGCCGCCAACCTCGGGAGAGCCGCAGCAGACCGAGATAATGGACCCAAGCGCAACGGGCGTCATCAGAGCGGATCAGCGAGGTGCTGAGAAGTTCGATGTGCTGAAAGGAATTCCAACTTCCGAGAGCCTGTACGTGAACGCGCTTGCGAAGGCGTATTTGTACCGGAACGAGTTTACCCAAGTATCCGGTACGAAGCAATATCCGATTCAAGTGAGCAAAACGTATACACTGACATGGACAGAAAGCTATACAGTTTCGGATGGGGAAGGCAATTCGAGAACGGTTTATGTCCCGCGCTCGGCCACGCAGACGGTGACCAAAAGCTACACGGTTGAACGCAAGTACAGCTACTGGCTCATCAACAAGCTTGAAGTGTACGGCATTCAAAATGCTGACTTTTCCAACTACGCGCTGCCTTCAGGGAAAATAACGTTGCAACCGAACGGTTATACGCCGCCCAGCGTATCCGCATCCCACGACGCTTCGCTTGAGGAGCATATTTCCGATCCGGTCTATTCGAACGTAACACTTTCCGGACAGACCATTTCCGGAGGTTCCAGCCGGCCTTCCGTTCCGAACGAGGATTGGAAAAGCGAGGCCGAGAAGGCGATCGGCAAGATCAAAGTGAAAAACGATTCGCTTGTCTTTAATGGAACAACGGTGATGGACAACCGGACGGTGGAGGAGCAGGCTCCTGAGCCAGGTACAATTCCGGCTCCGCCGACGATCGGGCAGGATGTACTGTACGGAAAAGGCTACATGATCGATTCCGGCAAAGTAAACAAAGCCGACCAGCCAGGCTCGGGCACGATATCTTATTCTCTGGTCAATGGGATTAACGGCGGGTCGAATCAAACGTTTCCGATTAACGGCATCAATATCGTCACCGTGCATACGCCGGTCGTCAACTACGCCTCCGTTTCGGACGATAGAGCGCACAACCAGAAAACGACCCCGACAAATGGGCGGTCGGCGCTCATCCTGGACCGACCGTTTACCGTCACCGTACCAACTGGTGGCCAGCATCGGGACATTCCAGGATACGGCAACCGGGATTATGCGAAGTACACGAAAGACAGGCAAGTCTGGTTTCCGTTTGACGTATACAGCGACGACAAGTCGAGATTCATCCCGAAACAAACGTGGAC
Organism: Paenibacillus chartarius; assembly: GCF_042432825.1. Classification (NCBI taxonomy): domain Bacteria; kingdom Bacillati; phylum Bacillota; class Bacilli; order Caryophanales; family Paenibacillaceae; genus Paenibacillus; species Paenibacillus chartarius. The sequence goes on from NZ_JBHLWN010000065.1 coordinate 18,870, forward strand.
GTCGATTCCGGCCGGGCAAGCTCAAATGACGTTTTTCCTGCCGGTATGGGTCGATGAAGGCAACTATGACGTGCTGTTCCGCACCTTTGCGGAAAACAGCCCGCAAGCCTCCTTTGGTACCCAAATGAACGCCAATCTCGAGGTGGCCAATCACGTCGCCACGCAGGTCGTTCCGGTGGAAGTCATCGGCCGCCTGTATGATTTCCGCATCACTGACGTTGCCGACTACAATTGGGAGACCGTGTTCCGGACGCATAAAGGAAGCGCCGCGCCAACCGGAAATGCTTATTGGGTGGGAACGAAAGGAATCGACGGCGCGACACGGGGCAACCAGCCTCCATTTGTGCTGCCGGTCCGGCAGGGCAGCCATTCGGATGCCGGGAAGAAAAACGTGGCCGTAAAGACGGGCTACCACATCAAGTTTGATCTCAAAACGAAAGGGAACATGTTCGGCTCGGGCGACGGTATCCGCATCACGCCAACCTTCTATTTTGTCGACAGCAAGGGACAGAACCGGCAAGAGGTCGATCTCTATTACCATTCGGAAAGTAAGAAATTTATCCGGATCGGCTCAAACGACGATGTGGAGCGGCGACTGATTACGCTGGATACGAGGTTGCGAAATGTGCCGCAGCAAGAGTTGATCAATACGGCAAGCTCGTTATGGAGTTTGAACGGCAGTCCGGGCACACAGCAATCGTATATTGACCAATACCTGAAAAGCGTCAAGAAGCCGATCTATGTCGGCGGGTTCGATATTATGCTCCTGCCGCCACAACTTCGGACGTTCATAGGCAGTATAAACGTACCGTCCGGCGTCGATGCGGCGCGCGCCAACGCTTCGGTGCAAAAGTGGTTCGGGGAATACAGCCTTCCCGCCGCGCCATATGTCGTCCCGAAAGGCTTCAATCTGGCTGAGTACGGACGTAAGAATCGGCTGGACGACAACTCGCCGATCTTCTTGAAGGACGGGTATATCATCGTCAACTTCAACTTTGAAACGATCCGCAATCGGGACTTGAACAACCCGCACTTGCAGTATATCTACGGGCCACTTAACAACCAATGGCAGATGGAAGGGTTTCAACGCAGCTTCACTGACCCCTACGGCGTGACGTTCCAGTTGAAGGACGGCGATGTCGTATTTTACCATGCGAACCTTTCTTCCTACGATGACTTCGGCACGGGCGGAACGCATTGATATTCTTTGAAGCTTCATCAATCTCGTAGCGAAAAGGATTCCTTAAAGCGGGGTCCTTTTCGCATTTACGGAGGTATGGATATGTACGTTATCCCATCCGGCGGCGGATGCTTTTGCCCGATCCAGCCGCCAGCCTGCTATGGATACGGTTTGCAGGAGGAGGGCGAAGAGATGCCGTCATTGGAACTGATAGGCAAACAAGAGAACGGCTTCGGTGAGACGATCTACTATATTCGGGATCAAAGCGGAACAACGAATATGGTTCATGAAAGCCATCTTTCGGACTTTATGAAGAAAAACGGCGCAACGGCGCTCAAAGAAGGGCTTCCGTTTCGCTACCCGTCACGATCAAAATGGGAACCTTGATAAAGGATGCGAGCGTTTGCTTAAACGAGGGAGATGGATATGACGTACAAAGAGTTCAAGCAGAAGGTGAAAAAAGCGTACCCGGAGGCCAACATCTCGTTTACCACCAATGGCGCTCAGTACATGGCGACGGTGGAAGGTCATTTGGTCCTTTACACGAATGCCGGAAGCGACGCCATATACGGCATGATGAACGGCGTATCGATCGGCAGATGCCTCGGAATCGAATAACGAATCCAAACAAGGAGCGTGATTGATAGATGGGCGCATGGGGTTACGGCATTTTCGATAATGACGATGCACTGGATATCCGGGACCGTTTTCGGCGGCATATCCGGCAAGGACTGCCGATCGAGGAAGTGACGAAACGGTGCATCGAGGACTTTCCGGATCCGATGAACGACGTCTCCGTCGTTTTGGCTCTTGCTGCTTTGCAAATGGAACAAAACAGGCTGCAGATGGAAATCAAAGCGCGCGCGCTAGTCATGATTGAGGATCGAAAAGATATCGCATCCTGGGTCGATCAGAAGAAAAGGATTCGGGAGTTGGAGGCATTCAAACAAAAACTGCTCCGGTTTTAACCGGATTCATTCTAACAGCTATCAGGAGGTGGGCGGCATGTTCAAATGTTCCTGCGGTGGATTTTTTCATGTGATCCGGGTTGAAGAGTACCCGAAGCATCTGAGCGGTCTCGAGAAGCTGAATTACATGCGCAAATGCACGGTAAAGTGCGACAAATGCGGCACGATCAAAGAAAATCAGCCTTACGATTAAGCCGGGCATGATCGGTACAAACGCTCGTGTCCTTTTCATTTGGAGGGATGAACATGTCATTTCAAGAAAAAGGTCCATGGTTCATGGGCCGATTGTTCGAAGGGGAAGTGGACGGTTATTTTGTTCAGGCTCAAGTATTTTCGGAGCCGTCCAAATACGGGATTGCCGAAGGTCGGATCAGCCGTCTGACGGTATATCCGGACCGGTCGGCAGGATTCCATCGAAATCTGGCCAATTACGATCGGGGATGGGACGGCGGGCTGCCGAACGACAGCCGGATCCGTTCGGTGGTGGAGAAAACGGTGCGCCATTTTGACGGGAAAAACGTCGATTGGTCATTCGAGGCCCGGCGCTAAAAAAAGAAGCCGAGACTGGCGGGAAAACGACTTGCCACACTGGGCGCAGCAGAGGTAAGATCGACACCAATACTTGCAAGGAAGGAGAGATGGGTGTGGATGGTGTGCCTCAATGGTTGACGGCGGCTTTTCGGAAACGGATCGATGAACTTGGACAGCGCATGCAAAGACATCCAAAGCACAGTGTGGCATGGAAAAAGGCTTCCGAGTTGTTTGAGCAGCTCCAGAAAACGTTCTCCGAAGAACAGCGTGGCCGGTTTGGCGAATGGGAGGATCAAGTAGGTCTTCAAGAGTCCATCGAAAAAGAAGAGATGTATGTGCGGGGATTTTTGGACGGTTTCCACATGTACGCCTGCCTGGATGAATTGATCAGTCAGATTCCGGCTGATGAGAGGTTCGGAAAAACAGATCCGACTCATTAAGCGGAATGGATCTCCCTATGATTGCTGTGCCCGTTCCATGGACGGGTATTTTTTCTGTTATAAAAGGCCGTTCTATCTATCGTCAACAATGGAAGGAGGGATTCGTCAATGGCCATCGTTTTGACCTGTTCGTGGGGGAAAGGTATGTGTTACGAGGGCGAGATCAACAGTTACTGCGTTCATGCACAGGTGATGGATGATCCGTCTGCGCAGGGAATTGCAGAGGGCCGTATTGTTCAATTTTATGTGAGCAAAACCGGTCTGTTCGGGATTCGGGATTGTGAGCTCTACTACAATCAGGGATGGGACAGCCCGCCGCCAATCGCGATTCGCTCCGTTGTAGAGCAAGCCGTCCGACAGATTGATGGGAAACGTGTGGATTGGGAGGTGGAAAGGCAGCGATACAGAGCAAGCTGGCGCGAGGACCCTATATGATTTCTGAACCCGTTGTTTTACAAAATTAATTGGAATGGGAAAGGAGAAGGCTATGGATTTTTTCCAAAAAACGCATTGCGACCGGTGCGGAAAACGATTGGAAGCCCGTATCACAAGTATGTTCAATACGGACACCTTATGCTTGGATTGCAAGAAGAAGGAAGAAGCTCATCCCGCCTATGAACGGGCGCGGAAAGCCGAACAGGATGCTGTCAGGCGCGGGGATATGAACTTTCCCGGCATCGGTCTGCCTCCGGATTTAAGATAAAGAGATTCTAATCGTAATCATGGCGAAGGTACAGAAATGTGCCTTCTTTTTTTGTCTTCATTTCGGGCATAAGGTAGGTGGTTCATATACAGCATGTTGTCATGTATTCGGGCGGCATCGGCAGTTGGGCAGTGGCGAAGCGGGTCGTTCAACAATTTGGGTCGGATCGGCTTGCGCTCCTTTTTGCAGATACGCGGATGGAGGATGAAGATCTGTACCGCTTTCTCGAGGAATCGGCGCAAGAGATCGGGGCGGTTTGATCCGTTTGGCCGATGGACGCACGCCTTGGCAGGTGTTTCGGGACGAACGTTACATCGGCAATTCGCGCGTCGATCCCTGCTCCAAGATTCTGAAGCGGAATTTATGTTTTCGCTGGCTGGAACAAAACTGCGATCCCGGTAAAACGATCGTCTATCTCGGTCTGGACTGGACGGAAATGCACCGCTATGAACGGGCGAAGCCGTATTGGTCGCCATGGAACATCCGCGCGCCGTTGTGCGAGGAACCGTATTTCACGAAACCGGACATGCTGGCATGGCTCAAGCAAACCGGCATTCGTCCGCCGCGCCTGTACGGCATGGGATTCCCGCACAACAATTGCGGCGGCTTTTGCGTCAAAGCCGGTCAAGCCCAATTCAAACTGCTGCTGAAGACGATGCCCGATCGCTATGCCTATCACGAACAGCAGGAGGAACTGTTACGGCGATACTTGAACAAAAATGTCGCCATTTTGCGCCGCACAGCGGGTGGAAGAACCGTACCGCTCACGCTGCGGCAACTGCGCGAAGAAACCGAGAAAAGCAGCCGCCCACTCCTTCCCGAAGCGGAGGAATGGGGCGGCTGCGGTTGTTTTGTGGATGTGTGAACGAGCAAGGGGGCCTTCGATAGGAATCTCTTCCTTGCATTGGAGGTGAACGTACATGCCGTCCTTTACTGTCATCAGCCTCGGTGCTGGGGTGCAAAGCACAACGATGCTGCTCATGGCGCTGCACGGAGAATTCGACCGGATGCCGGACGCAGCCATTTTTGCCGACACAGGCGCCGAGCCGGAGTGGGTATACCGCCATCTGGAATGGCTCGAGGAAGTCGCGAGCCGTTACCATTTCCCGATTGTTCGCGCCCAAGCCGGGAATTTGATGCATGATCTTCTTCATGCGGCGTCCGGACAAAGAAATCGGATTGCAAACCCTCCATTTTACGTGAGAGGCGGAGCGCTGGAAAAACCGGAAGCGATGGGGACGCTCATGCGCAAATGCACACGGGATTACAAAATAGATGTCATCATCCGTGCGATCAGGGAGCGGCTTCTTGGACTTCGGCCGCGCCAGCGTGTGCCGAAAGGAACACAGGTCGAGCAGTGGATTGGCATTTCATTGGACGAAGCAACGCGGATCAAACCGTCGCGACACAGGTATATCACCAACCGTTGGCCGCTCATCGAAAAAGAAATGACCCGGTCAGACTGCTTGGCCTGGCTTGTAAAGCACGGATACCCGGAACCGCCGAAATCCGCCTGTCTGTTTTGTCCGTATCATTCGGACGCGGTGTGGCAGGAGATCAGGACGCAAAGCCCGGAGGAGTGGCGGCGAGTCGTGGAACTGGATCGGGTGATTCGAACCGGCTTGCCGAAAGTCCGGGGACAAGTGTACTTGCACCGTTCGCTGCTGCCGATCGACGAGGTGACGATTGATCCGCATCGCTCGGATAGCCGACCGCAATTTGAAAATGAGTGCGAAGGCATGTGTGGAGTGTAGGGATGAAATAAGCGACTTGCTTCACGCTTGAAGCATATGTCACTACCGAAAACACAAGCGGTTATTGAAATCGACTTATTTTCCCGTTTATCCTCGGCCAACTGGATGCATAGATCCAGCTTCTCTCAATCCCCCATTCTTTTAGAGATGAGTTTATCATTGGGGCAAATCGTAGTACTATAGAACTACTAAACAGGGTTACTGAAAGTATGCTTGAAGCATAGTGGAGGTGGACATGCGGGAATTTCATTTACGGGACATATTAAATGTAATCACGGGTTTGAAACTTGCAGAAAATATGGACGGCTATTATTATCTGTTGAACTATATGATGGGTACGCATCTAAATCCCCATCAGTTGTCAAAGGCCGCTGCTGAATGTAAAGCGTATTTGCTGGAACAGCATCCCCAACTGAAAGATATTTCTTGTCATGGAATTACTGCAGAGAATTGGCAGGAGTGGCTTGAACGACAAATCCAAAAATATGGGCAGCGTCTGCCAATAAAACCATTGTCTGAGAAGCATTAGATGCAATTCAACAGTACTGACCTATTCTCGCTGTTTAATGCAACAAGTGCGACTGGGTGAAAGAAAATATGCCTTATGATAGAGAGGGACATGACCGGTATAACAAACGGTTGTGTCTCTTTCTTTTTCATTCGAAAACAGAAATATTCAAACTTGTCGAAAGCAATGGTCTTAGCAAGGGATGGCTTGAGTTGTTTGCCTGTCTGGCCGCAGACGACCGTGAAAAGGTGACTTCACCCGCAAGTACGGAAATGTAATTCACGTATTACTGCAAAAGCCCGCCGATTGGCGGGCTTTTTGCGCAGGGCGTTTCTCTTTATCGGTTTTTGATTCCGCGCGGCACACGAGGCAACGTCGTCCGCGACGTGCGGACATATGCAAAAGAGCGAACATCGCTTTAGAAAAACAAGCAGTCCGGTTATAATGAAAGGAGAGATTCGATTGTTACGCAGGGCGGAGATTATGAAGTATCTGGAACAAATCAACGAACAATTGAAAGAGCGAAACCAGCGGGGGGAAATGTGCCTGTTCGGCGGAGCGGTGATGTGCCTGGTGTTTGAAAGCCGGGACAGCACCAAAGATGTGGACGCCATCTTCGCGCCGACCAGCGAGTTGTATACGATCATTAAAAACATCGCCGATGAGCATCGTCTGCCTTCGGATTGGCTGAACAACGCGGTGAAAGGCTTCGTCTCGCACCGCCATGATGTGCGGCTGTTTCGTAAAATGAGCCACCTCGACATTTTCGCGGCCTCGCCGGAATATATGCTCGCAATGAAATGCTTGGCCGCGCGTACGTATGAAAGCAAGGATGTCGACGATATCCGGTTTTTGCTGCGCCATTTGAATATTCAAACGCTGGAGCAGGCACTGGCTATTATTGTGAGATATTATCCGCAAAACCGGATTCTGCCGAAAACGGCGTATTTGCTGGAGGAACTGCTTTCGCGTTGAAGGAAAGAAGGGAAAAACATGACGGTATGGGATATTGCCAGTCATACGGGCGGCAATATGGATCAATTCGCCATTCATTGCGGCAATTTTTTGGATGAGTTTTATCGAGCATCGAACGCACAGCGACGGTTGATGGTGGAACGGGAACCGGAAGGCCATCCCGGCTTCCCCGATTATGTGCTTCCGTTTCTGGCGGCAATGGTGCATAAGCTTTGCAACGACTATGGCGTGGAGTGCCCTTCGTGGGTGCATAAAGAGCAGTATGTGCTGAAAGAGCCGCATTTCTGGCTCGATGCCAAGGGCAATCTTCGGTTGGTCCTGCTTGCGGAAAGCCCGGTTGAGTTTAAAATCCGGAATTTGTTTGTTACGGCAAATACGCTGTCCAGAGCATAATGGTTTAAGCAAGGCGGAAGGGAGGAAACAAGACGTGGCGGCGGTAGACAAAAAGGACGTTCTAGAGCATATGATTTATTGCATTCTTGAGGGACACGATTCCATTGCGAAAGCCAAGGCGGATGCGGAAGACTACCTCGGCGCTAAGATTACGCTCGGACAAGGCGACCTGGTGTATATCCGATCGCGAGTTACGGAATTTGTCCGGAAAAACGAGCAGTGGTACGATGATTATGGCAAACTGGTCACGTCCGAGCAAGGGCAAACACTACTTTCGCTGGTTCAATAACAGTAAGTAACTTTCAAAATCAGTCGGAACATCTGAGCCGTCCCTTTGGGGCGGCTTTGCTGTTTTCAAAAACGAGGTGAGGGCATGAAAAGAATTTCCTTTACCTGTGTGAAGTGCGGTAAAACGATCCAAATTGATCCCGAGATTTTTATCCGAATTTATAAAGGGTACGATCATTGCTTATCCTGCCGCAACAAATAGGGAACGGGAAAGTGAAGACAGGGCGAGGTGACGGGATGAGTAAACGCTATGAATGCGAGTTGGAAACGGCAGGGTATCGCATGAAAATATCGGTCTTCTCGGAACGCAGATCCGAAGTAGAAGGGATGGCGCGGCTGCGGGATTGCCAACTGCTCAAAGTAATCTATGGGCTGGATAGAAGAGCGGAAGATTTCAACGTCATCACGATACAGGAAAAATGAATCAACTATCGGGGGCAATTCGCAAGAGATAGGAGGCAATATGAATGATCATCAAAAAGCTTGTATTTGGCTGCTGCGATCATGAAGGTGACCTGGACGCGTTCGTTTGGGAAGTCGTAAATAGCGGCGGGCTGGTGGCAGCCAGGGAGTGGGACGCACAACGCAAGATCGGCGCAATTGAAGTTGTGGTCGAGAATGAACAAGCGTTTTCGACCTTTATGGAAGCATTTAAGCAAACCAATTCCAGTACTTTTTTGCGCGACCCTAAATGAATATTGAGAGGAGTTGAGTGAAATGAACAATGTTGTTCCGTTGTTCCAAAATGCCTCGGTTCCGAAAAAGCGCCGTTCCAACGAGTTGTATGATGTGGACACGTTTTCGGGGGCCGGAGCAAAGTTAACGTGGGAGGAAGCGGTTGAAATATACATCCGAGCCAAGCGTTCGGAAACCGCCTCGGACAAAACGATCAAAACCGAACAGGAAAGCTTGTCTTGTTATCGTCGCCTGTTGGCCGAGCAGAACATCGAAGCCAGTGTCGTTGACGTAACGATTGAAGTGCTGCGCAAAAATTTTGTCCTGTATATGGTCGAAAACAAGCAATACGCGCTGACAACCATCAATAACCGGATCAAGGCGATGAAGCGCTTCTTTTCCTTTTTGCACGAAGAAGGCTGGATTGCCGAAAACCCTGCGGTTCATTTGAAAACGCGAAGCGGACACCGACCGAGCATTCCCTCTTTTACCGAGGCACAGGTTCTTGCTTTATTAGCGCAGCCGGATCAGTCGACGTTTACCGGTTACCGGGATTATACGATGCTGGCACTTATGCTGGATACAGGCTTACGGATTGGCGAGATGGTCAGCTTGAAATTGAATCAAGTCGATTTGAAACAGTGCCAATTGCTTCGAGTTATCGGTAAAGGACGAAAGCCGCGCGATGTTCCTTTTTCCGATGATGTTCGGAAAGTGCTGATGAAATATGTGAAGAGCAGAGGCGAACTGGAGGAACAGAATTTCTTCGTAACGATTGATGGAACGCCGCTGCATCCTCGAACGTTTCAGGAAAGCTTGAAGGAATACGGGGAAAAAGCAGGCATCCAGGATGTCAGGGTGAGCCCGCATACGATGCGGCATACCTTTGCGAAGTTTTACATTATGAATGCGGGTGATCCGTACAGCTTGCAGGATATTCTGGGGCATTCCAGCCAGGACATGGTGAAAAAATACGTAAACCTGTGGCGGTCGGAAATGAAGATCCAGCATGAGAAAGCTTCACCGATGCGGAATTTGAACAAGAAAGGGCAGCAGAGGACCTGAACGGCAACGATTCTTTCTATCTTGCAAAAGAGAAAAGAAAGAATAGTTGGAGGCTGCAACACTATTCTGATATAGTCAAGGCTGAATGGTGGAACCATATGAGAGGGCCTTTTGGTGTTTCAACGCTAAAAGTTTGACGTTCAGAGTTAATGAAAGAATCACTGATAGACAATAATATTCGTGGTGAAGAAGTGAATCATAAGTGAGGCGAATTTTTTGGCATTAAACGCTTGCGGGGCGTTGGATGTTGCCTCTAGTAATGAGGATGGTGAGGCCACCTGACAGTAAAGATCATCGTTAGGTGGCCGAATTTCAGATCGTTGGTTATTGATTGGGGACCGAGGATTATTGCGGGACTTCAAAAACTAGAATAGTCAATGTAAGTTCGCGACTAATATCATCTCTATGTCTAAAAACATATCTAAATTTTGTTTCACCGGAGATTTTCAGTTCCCGTTTATAGTTTGGATGATTTTTTACAGTCTCGGGAATTTTGCTTAAAACATTAGTCAGGTCTTTATTCCTGTTGAAGATAATCAAGGCTGTTTTGGTGTCTCTCCATGTCGAATACCCTAATAGTTGGTCTAATGCGTCAGAAAGAGATTTCTGTCCTCTCCAGATTTTGCATTCAGCTACAAATATGTTTCTATCCTGTGCTTTAATCAAAATGTCGGTCTTTCCATTGAAATTGAAAGTCTCTCCAGTTGCTTGTCCTTCGTAATGACTATTCAAAGGGACTAAAAATTGATCTCTTAATTGTTCTTCACCCATGCTACGGAAAGTTTGAGGGCTTCTTTCTAGCATCAAAGCAGTTTTATTTATTATTTCGAGTATATGCTCATAATCGTCAGACCCTAGAGATGGTTCTGGTTTGAAGGGTTGTGCACTCGAAGCGGGTTGACTTACTGGCATTTTTCGTCTTACATCATGAGCGGCATAAGTCAAAAATGCGTTTTCCCTTTTCTTCATTGGGAATCCTAATGATGCTACGAGACCTCGGTCTTTTAATAGTTTCTCTTTCCTCGAATTTATCCAAACCTGAATATTTTGTTTTAACGAGCTATTCCAAGGATTAGCATCAATCGCAATCCAATCGATATATTCTTTGACCGATTGTAGTCGACGCTCTAATTCTTTCTTTATTGAATCAGAATTATGATCCAGGGTCTTAACTGTAATAAACAGGATATTTCCGCGTACTTCTCCAATTGGTGGATTGAAATTAAAGGTGGATGCCCTGCAATGGAAGAGATCTGAATCACCAGTAAAAGGTACTTCTAAAGTTATTGCAGTTCCTGTTATGTTAAAGGGACGGCTTCTGTCATAGATAAATCTCGTGTGATCTCTGCTAACATCAATTTGGATCTCTTTCTGGTCAACGCAAATTTGATCTTCTACTAAACAAATGGGATTGATATTAAATTTATTGTAAAAGTATTCAATCAGATCGTTGTCTGGTGTGTTGAGTAGTCTGTTCGGGTCATAAGATGCGATTTCATCCTTAATTTGTTTTTCTTGGTTCTCGATGACTGCTCTAAAGTCATATTCACTGAACAGTAATTGATCGTTAATAATAAGCCCTCCTATCTTATCTTCTGTACGGTATGGGGATTAATTTATAGAAATATATTCGACAAAATTAAGTCATCCCCCTCCAACCCTTTAGTTTAAATAGGGCTTGCTGAAAAATCAAAAAATCCTTATCTCACAAGGGTTTAGAGGCACTTTT
>NZ_JBHLWN010000066.1:0-14814 GCF_042432825.1 Paenibacillus chartarius
AAACAAGACCCTGGCCGAAAGGCCAGAGCCGATGCGGGAATTTTTATTCCGAGAGGCTTAATAGTTGCTAACGAGGTGAAAAAGTTAGCGGAACAGTCCCGAAGGTCTGCAGAAAGGATCACGACTCTTCTTGCAGATATTAGTTCCGAGGTCACCAAAGCGGTCGAAACGGTCAAGAGTGGCAAAGATGCTCTTTCCGAAGGGGTATCCTTAGTGAATCGGACAGGTGAATCCTTCGAGTCAATTGTCGGTATGATTTCCGATGTTGCCGCCCAGTCACAAGAGGTTTCTGCAGTTGTCGAGCAGGTAACAGCCTCAACACAAGAGATGGTTAGCTCGATCGAAAATGTGGCGGTCATTTCCGAGAAGAACTCGCAAAATACCCAAAATGTAGCCGCATCTGCGGAAGAGCAACACGCCTCTATGCAAGAAATCGCCGCCTCTACCGGACATTTGAGTCAGATTGCCGCACAACTTCAAGATGTGATAGGTAAGTTCAAGGTCTGATCACGGTAATTATTCCATATGTCTCCGGGTTCGTCGCTGAAGTAACGGACAGGAATCAAGAACCGATGTTGGTTGACAAGAACTACATCCCATTCCCGACACGCCAAAACCCTATCTCTGTGATGGGGTATTAAGCAGCAGCTCGCTAGAGCATTGAATGAAATAGAAGCGTTAAAACATGAGAATCATCTACTGAAGCTCCAACTATCCCAATATATAAATCTCGAAGAGAAGGAGTCTGACTCACCAGATCTCCAACCTGTTACCAACCAAGGACAAGCACTTACAGACCATGTACATCAAAAATCCAGCTCCGAAGAAAAAATAGCCTTATTCCGTTCTCTCTTCTGCGGGCGAGAGGATGTTGACAAACAAAGCCGGTAAATCGGGATATTCCCCAGCGTGCAATAATGACACAATACGGGAATTTTATCGGCAACAACAGCATTTGGCAAAACGGTAGTAGCTGCTTCAATTATTGCCTCGCGGAAGGTGAACACGTTGGTGCTAGTTCATAGAAGGGAACTCATGGACCAATGGATGGAGCGGCTTAGCATGTTTTTGAATCTCGACAAGAAGGGCATCGGTGTCATTGGCGGGGGCAAGGATAAACGAAGCGGAATCGTGGATATTGCGATTATACAAAGCTTAAATCAAAAGGGCATCGTCAAGGATTTCGTCGAAGAGTACGGGCAAATTATCGTGGATGAATGCCACCACATTTCGGCGTTCAGCTTCGAGCAAGTATTGAAAAAGGCGAAAGCCAAATATGTACTAGGTTTAACGGCGACACCTACGCGGCAAGATGGTCATCAGCCGATCGTCTTGATGCAGTGTGGTCCGATCCGGATAAAAATAGACGCGAAGTCGCAAGCGCAGGCTCGGGGCATTGCACATAAAGTAGTTCCGCGTTACTGGTTCACCCCATCTCCGGGAAGGGGACGGCATGTATAAGAAAAGTTAAGGGCTATCAACTGATGGGGTATCACGGTATGAATTTATAGCATAGGGTGCATGTGAAGACAGCTTCCCAACAGGAATCAAGCGGAAAATGTCGAAATTAAGTAGGGAATGCGACTTTTGTATGCCATTTGGCTGTGCAAATGTAAGTCACATCAGGATATTACTTGAATGGCGAGGTCAGAGGATGCTGATTGGATTTGTGCTGGGTGCGGCGATGAGCACGTTTGTGTGGATGCTGCTGATTCGCTACAAAAATAATAAGGATACCGGTAAAGAATATCTGCGAGGATTCATGGAATTGGCGGAAGGTACGAAAGACAGGCTGTATTATTTTGAGACCAAGCCGAAGTGGAGGTACCGTTACTTTTACCCGCCTCTCAAGGATCCTGAATTAGATCGAATGGTATATGATAATCCGGAAATTTTATTAAGCAGAGTGCACCCGGATGACTATGAGCTTCTTATTAGAAAAATAAATGGAGAAGTGGATTTCAGCCAACCGATATTATATCGAATGGTGAACTATGAAAGCGAGAATAAAGAGTACGTTTGGTACGAAGAATTCACAACACCAATCTATAAGAACGGAGAGCTTGTAGCGATCCAGGGGATACTCCGAAACGTCGATGAAAAGTTGAAGCTCCAAGAAGAACTGGAGTATCGGATCGAGCATGATACGCTGACAGGGGTTTACAACCGATCGTTCTTTGAAACGATTGTCGAGAAATATAATAGTAAAATGGATGTTCCGATAGCCATTATCATTGGTGATTTAGATAAGCTGAAGCAATTGAATGATACATTGGGACATAAGCTAGGCGATAAATACATTATGGAAGCCGCTTCCCTGCTCAAGCAATTTGCACGGGAGAATGTACTGATTTCGAGAATCGGAGGCGACGAATACTGCATCATAGTCGTCGAAGCTGATGAAGACCACGTAAGTCGTTTAAAGGAATCCATTCTTCAAGCCATAAGCTTGTATAATGCCAGCTCTCCGGACTTACAAATCGAAATGTCCATCGGTTATGCCTTTGCGGAAAGCTCCCTTGGCAACATGGATCAATTGTTTATAGAAGCGGATCGCAATATGTATCAAGAGAAATACCTCAAAAAAATGGGTCGTGAAGTGAGCAAATAAGAAACGAACACATAAACCAAAAGAGGACCGCGGGCAGCTGCCCCGGTCCTCTTGAACGTTCCAAACTTACTTAATCGTATAAGGCAGCTTGAATGTCCACAGCTCGGTGCCGTTGTCGGCCGAAGTGCTGCCTACGCCGAAATCGTTGTCGTTGACGATGACGAGTGTGTTCCCGTTGACGAGCGCCAGGCCTTCGATCTTCTCGTACGGGAATTTGAAGGATACGGCATCCAGGACAGTGCGCTTGGAAGGCGGCATGATGTTCAGCGCCTTCATGTCGCTGACGCTCATCTGCTCCAGTGTCTTGCCGGCAGCGGCATCATCGTACTTGCCGAGGATGTTCGTAGCATCGGTCAGATCGACGGCATAGACGCGCTTCAGCTGTGCCTTGTCGCCTGCGTTCTTGTCGCGCTCGTCGATCAGCAGGGTGTTCTCGTTGACCGCGATGAGGTCGGAGATGACGATGTCCGCTTGCTTCAGGCCCTGGAACTGGTTGGCGTCTTCCGCCACATAGGCGAACTCGGCAACAGGCTTGAGCGTCTCCAGCTCGATCTTGATAATGCGCAGCTGGCGCGAATTGTCGGATTTGCTATCCGGGTTGCGAAGCGGGCTCTGCATCGCCATGAACATAAACTTTCCGTCCGGCGTAATGCCGACAGCTTCAGCGCCGCGGTTTTGACGCAGCTTGTTGTACACGGCCGGCAGCGACTCGCGCGCAGGTACAAGCGGTGTCTCCACCTGAGCCGACCAGCCCTGCGGAACGATCCGTTCAATCAGTGTGCCGTCACGCTTGACATGGAAGATGGAAGGGCCGTATTCGTCCGAGATCCAGAAGGTGTCGTCCTTGGCATTGTAAGCAATACCCTCGATATCGCCGCCGTAAGGGTCGTACGCAAGCTTCTTCTCGCCCTTCGTGTCGTAAGGCACTTCGTCCCGGCCGTCGATGTTCGGCAAGCCGGTAATGTTGGCGGTGCCGGATACAGGGTCTTTGCCGTTAACCTTCAGCGGGATTTTGTCGAGAATGTTAATCCCGCCGTCTTTGATTTCGATTTTGTATATCGTCGGAGTGTAATCAGGGAGTGGGAAGGTACGGACCGTTTTGCCGTTCACGTCCACTTCCCCGTTCGGACCGCGGTCTGCCGTGGAATAAAATACGTTGTCCGGGTCGCCCGGAATGTGAGTCAGCGAGGAGCCGACCCCCATCTTGATTCCTTCTGCAAGGTCAGGAGCTTTCAGCATATATTTGCCGGTCAGCTCCGGCTTGTCCGTCAGAGCTACGCTGCTGCGGAATTCATCCCAATCTACATACTTGCCAAGGGTATCGCCGAGAGCGCGAACAGGCAGGTAGAGGCTGCCGCCCGCATTAATAGCCGGTGCAGATGGAGTTACGGCTTGTCCGTTGTTCGAGTACTTGACGTTCTCTGCGGTCGTACCGCTGACATCAGCCGCAGCTGCCATGCCTGTGCCGGATGTGAGTGTGAGTGCCGCCGCAGCGGTGATCATCCATAGCTTCTTCATTCTGTAATGCCCCTCCCGTTATGTACCATTCGAATTCATATCTCTGGGATTATAGCAGGGTTATGTTTATGGACTGCGCGATTTTTGTCAAATTTATGTAAATTATTACGCAATAAGCTTTATAGTTCGGAATTCTTCAAAATACTACTCAAGCGCATAATGCACAGATAGACGTCGAGGAGCTGGTCAGAGGCAACCCCCAATCCCGCCAATACAATATTGTGACATAAAATGACATATTTCTAGTCTATCAGTCAAATTTGTAGTAATATAATTGGGTCGATTATCCATTGCGAGAGACAGTCAACTATGAATAGGGGAGAGCGTTTTGCAGCGAGAGAGTTTGAGACAGCGTGCATGGAAGGCGTTGACCGCAGTTATTTTGGCAGGGATGTTCTGGTTCGGGGCTCTGGGTACGGGCTACGCGGAGGAAAGCGCGGGGAGCAAAAATATTGTCGATCCTTATCAAGTATATACGTATGAAAGGATGCTGGAGCATACGGATCGGCTGGCGGCGGCCTACCCCGACTTGATCCGGAATCAGTCGATTGGCACCACTGCTTTTGGCCGGGAGATTCGGGCCGTGAAGCTGGGAAAGGGCGAAGCTACCATTCTCATCGACGGGTCCCAGCACGCCAGAGAGTGGATGGGGACGAATCTCATTATGTATATGATTGACCGGTATGCCTATGCATATGAGAATAATATGAAGTACGATAATTATATTGTGCGGGAACTGTTGGACCGCTGCACGATTTGGTTCGTCCCGATGGTCAATCCGGACGGTGTGACGCTTCAGCAGCAAGGACTGGCGGCCTTCCCGCCGTCGTATCATGCTGACTTGCTCCGAATGAACGGCAACAGCTCTAATTTTAAACAGTGGAAAGCGAACGCCCAAGGCATTGACATTAACCGGCAGTATCCGGCCATGTGGGACTATATCCGTAATTCCCCCCAATATCCGACGTTCAAGAATTATAAAGGCTCGGCTCCGGCGGAAACGGCGGAAGCGAAGAGCATGATCGGCTTCACCTATGCCATCGACCCGGAAATCGCGCTCTCTTACCATACTTCCGGGGAAGTGTTGTACTGGCATTTCTTCACGAAGCCTGAGGTTCTTGACCGGGATAAGAGGATGGCGGATGCGATCACCGGTATGACGGGGTATAGTCAGGTTAAGCCGGAACAATACCCCTCGGGAGGCGGTTATACCGACTGGTTTATTGCGGGGTTTGACCGGCCCGGATTTACCGCCGAGCTGGGACCGTATCAGGAGGAGACGGAGCTGCCGCTTTGGACGTTCACCGGAATATGGAAAGAGAACGAGAAGCTTGGGTTCTACTTGGCCGATGAAGGCTACAAGCTGTGGCATGCACGCTTCCCGATCCAACAAATCGATGAGAAGCTTGAGCTGCTGGGGGCAGCGAAAATGTTCAACCGTCCGAACGAGGCCTATTTTACCGGCGCAGAGGTCCGCGGCCAGGTCGTCGCCGACGCCCGCTTGAATGACTGGTTCCGTATCGAAACTTGGCTTGGCAAGAAATGGGTATACTTACCTCCTGATGCGTACTTGAAAGGGTACAGCGAGCCCTTCACGGATAAAGTCAAATTGACCGAAGCGGCGGCGCTCTACCATTATCCGAGTCTGGAGCACGGAATACCGCTTGGCCAATTGCAGCCTCAGCAAGTGAAGGCGGTGAAGCGCTGGAACGATTGGCTCTTGGTCGAAACGTGGCAAGGACATGCATGGATACAGGTGAAAGAGCAGGCTGTACAAGGAGGCAAGGAGAATGGCAATCAAACGAAGCCGGAAAAATAGGTCGATACTGGGCATGCTGGCCATTATGGCGGCTAGCGCGATATTGCCCGCGCAGCCCGCAGCCGCCAAAGCGGCGGGGGAGCAAATCGTGTGCGTGGACCCGGGCCATCAGCTTCGGGGAAATCATGAGACGGAGCCGGTTTCGCCGCACTCGACAACCATGAAAGCGAAGGTCAGCTCCGGAACGACAGGGGTCAAGACGAAGAAGCCGGAATATGTGCTGACGCTGGAGGCATCCCTGCTGCTTAAGGAAAAGCTGAAATCGTTCGGTTACACGGTCGTCATGACGCGGGAAACCCATGATGTCGACATCTCCAACGTCGAAAGGGCGCAGCGCTGCAATGAAGCGGGGGCGGATTTGGCCGTTCGGATTCACGCCGACGGAGACAGCTCTTCGAGGACGCAGGGCATTTCGCTGTTGTACCCGGCATGGAGCGAGGCCGCTCAGACGATATACGCTCCAAGCAAAGCAGCCGCGGAAATGATTCTGGCCGACACGGCAGCCGCCACCGGTGCGGTATCCAGAGGCATTGTGCCGCGCTCCGATCTCACCGGCTTCAATTGGTCGACGGTGCCGACCGTATTGGTGGAGATGGGGTTTATGACCAATCCGAACGAGGACCTTAAGCTGTCGGACCCCGAATACATGAATCGGTTAACGGAGGGAATGGCGCTCGGCATTACGAAGGCGTTGGCCGTTCAAGTCGGGGAGCAGGAAGCGGAACAGCGTTTCAGCGTAGACCTGGCGGGCCAAACGACGCTGCATCACTACGCGAATGGCCGCATGTACCGTACCCGGCTTGCCCTTGCTCCGCAGACCGTACAAGTAACGGCGACTAGAGGCAATTGGGGCAAAATCGAGACATGGATCGGTCCGATGTGGGTTTATGTCGGCGGCTTGCAGCAGAAACAGTAGGGCAGGCGGTAAAGGAATTCAATGAAGATACTTTAATAATCAGAGAGGAGCTGCCGCGGCAGCTCTTTTTTACTTTTGTCGGGTCTCGGACAAGGGCGGCCATTGAATGAAATGGAAAAGTTTATGCCCAGTCGTAATACTTTCGCCATGTTCCTTCAGATCGAAATGAGCGATGATAGAACCTGTAAGACGCATATCGGTTCTTATTCGAACGGTCGTAACGAGGCGAGGATATCAGCTTATCCCGCAGTGCCGTGCCTGTTAGGTTCCGGTATCCTGTACGATCGGATCGGTAGAAACCTCCGCCTGAACCGCAGCGGGATTCTACATCCAGTGGTCGAACCATGAAGGGGGTAATGAATATGTTTAAAAAAGTAACCATTCAAGCCGACCAGCGCGGTTTGCTCTTTCATAAAGGAAGCTATGTGAAGAAGCTCATGCCGGGGACCTACCACTTTTTATCGTGGTCGCAACCTTCAGTTGCGGTGCTGAATACCGCGAAGCTGATGGACGAGAACCAGACGTTGTTCCGGCTGAAAGAGCTGGTGAGAAAAAGGCAGCGAGTAAATAACGTACGGGATTTGCGATTTCATACGTAAAGTCGGGCCATGGACGTTGGTGTCCATGGTCTTTGTAGCTAATGGGCAGTTTTATGCAACGGCAAGGGGATTACATTTTATGGTATATTAGTTTTAAGATTCAATTCGGTAAGGGGGGAATACTGTGGATCGGAATAAAGTCTTTGTACTTATTATTATGATTTGGATTACATTCTTAACAACTTGGGCTGTAAACCATATAACATCTGCACTTGATAATAACGATGTAGTAACTGTCCATGGTGTTCCTGTTCAACCAATACCTCCGCAAATTTCCACAATACAGATGGATAAAGATACGGTATGGGTTATTGATGTAAACCAAGCCTACATAAAAGTAATTACCCGTGATCAGAATGGTTATTATCATTTAAAGCAATCACCATTGTCTATCGAGAATCAGTGAACGTTACTAACGGAAACGTTAGTTTAACGAACCAGGAACTGTTTGCCGCCGCGGCAGTTGCTCCTTTTTTGCATTAAGCGGGCAGGATAACATGGAATTGTTCATGAATTTAATACGATTGCCGGGTTTTTGGGGAAAGGGTACCTTTCCAGCAATGAACAGCGCACATCTTATATTGGACGCCCGAACAAGGGGAAGATATTATCACTTTTCTTGTGGATACACATTCAGTTATCGAGATTGAATTGGATCGCTACGATGATAATTTAGCTCCGATAGTAAATGTGTACTCAGTAGAGAATTTCATTAAGGGACGCAGTAGAACGAATCAGATTAAAATGGCTGTAGCTTTGGATTTAGCCGAGTACGAGCTGAAGATTTGAAAGTAAGATTGCACTAACGGGCAGCAGTTATGTATAGAGAAAATAAATTTATTAACCAAATATATTTTTAGGATTGATATATCAGGAAGGAGGGGTAACTTAAGATGCTGAAATATTGGGCAGAGAATCAAAATTGGGCTAAACTAACACCTTGGATGGGGTTCATTACCATTGTAATGCTGTTCTGGACATTCAGTCCTGCCGACACGATATTCTGGGCATTGATCAACATCCCATTATATTTGTTTCATCAAACCGAGGAGCATTATTGGCCGGGTGGCTTTAAGGATTACTTTAATCGAGTCGTGAACGGGTTGCCGGAGGGTGACGAGGCTTTAACGGATGAGAAAGTGTTTTGGATTAATATTATTCTAGTATGGCTAGCGTTCCTAATTTTCGGACTTTTATGTATCGTAAATATCGGCTTTGGCTTGTTAATTGTCATTTTTAGCTTGATGAACTGCTCCACCCATATTTATACAGGAATTAAATATAGAGAATGGAATCCGGGTCTAGTAATGGCAAGTCTTCAGTTCATTGCATCCATTTATGGTGCATATGTGATTACGGCTAAAGGCATTTCCCATCCAATGATCTGGTGGATTGGCTCGGTTTTATTTTCGGTTCTTGTTCATGCAATCTTATTTAAGTTTGTGATGGGTAAGAAATAGGTCGGAGAGCATCTGAACTGCAATATTTCTATACGCAAGAGGAGGTTCGTTCTCATGAATATATTAATTTTGGGTGCAACTGGACGAGTTGGAGGTCAAATCGTCACATATGCCCTTCATGACGGACATCATGTTACTGTATTAGTTCGCACTCCCGAGAAGATTCAAATCAATCATGAAAAGTTAACAATAATTCAAGGTAATGTTTTAAATAAAGATGATATTGCACGTGCAACACATGGGATTGATGTAGTTATTAGTGCACTAAATACAGATGGGACAACGACTCTATCGGAAAGTATGCCACTAATTATCGAAGCAATGCAAAACAAAGGAATACAACGAATTATTACTATAGGAACTGCCGGTATCCTGCAAAGTAGAACCGCTCCAAATTTACTGCGTTATCAGTCCAGTGAATCAAGACGTAAGTTAGTCCGTGCAGCAGAGGAACATCATAAAGTTTACGATATGCTAAAACAATCAACACTCGAATGGACTATTGTCTGTCCTACGTATTTGCCGGATGGAGAACGTGTAGGGAAATATCGGGTGGAGCGAAATTTTTTGCCGGAAGATGGTGTTGAAATATCCGTCTCGGATACAGCAGAATTTACATACAGCCAAATAAAAAATAGCGACTTTATAAAATCACGCGTGGGTATCGCTTACTGATGCAAGAGTAGGATACTTAACGAAAACCAGGCCAAATTTAATTGAGCTAAAAATCATATGATTTTGTATGATCATTTTTACGGTCTTAAGGGCGGCGTTGAATATTGTACAGTCTTAAAACTTCTCCAAAACCTTGTATTTGTCGCCATAAACCTTTTCCAGATGATCCTCTCCCCAATAGCATAAAAGGTCAAGCGCGGGCTTTAATCCCCAGCCGTAGGGAGTTAACTTATACTCCACTTTAGGTGGGATCTCTTCATAAACCTTTCTTGCAACAATATCATCCTTTTCCAAGCCCCTTAGTTGAGTGGTCAGCATTTTTTGCGTAATGCCGGGCATTAACCGGCGAAGCTCTGAGGAACGTTTCGGTCCTGTCATCAAATGATAGATGATTAAAGGCTTCCATTTCCCCCCCATTACTTCCAATGCCGCCTCCACTCCAACCTTATACTTCTTTCGAACGCTATTCGCCTTCTTTTCAGTCATCTTATATCCCTCCGTTAAAAGGATGTGTTTTGCCAAGAACTTAACTTCTGGGGCATTTATCTAGGGTACTTCCATGTTCCTATGGCACCCGTATGATCCTATAGAACTTAAAAGTGCGTACTTCCAGGTTATTTTTGTACTGTTTATAATAGCATCAGCCGTTGAGCATGGCTACAAATTAGCTGTTCAGAAAGGTAGTGATGATACAAGCATGAGAGTATTATGCGTTGTTTCGCACCCAAGGAAAGATTCCCTGACCTTCAAGGTTGCCGATCGTTTCGTACAAGGTCTTGCCGAGGCTGGCCACGACTATGAGATATTGGATTTACACGGGATCGGGTTTGACCCGGTTTTACAAGGAGTAGATGAACCTGATTGGTCAGCAGCGGAACAGACCTTTTCTCCTGAGGTGGAAAGGGAAATAAGGCGTATGAAGGAGCATGATGCTTTGGCATTTATTTTCCCGGTTTGGTGGTGGCATTTGCCAGCCATGCTAAAAGGTTATATTGACCGTGTATGGAACAATGGATTTGCGTACGGTTCGAACCAGCTTCATCATCAGCATGTCGTGTGGATTGGTTTGGCGGGCGTTTCCAAAGAACAGATGAAAAAGCGCAGCTATGATGAAATGATTACTCATCTGCTCAATGTGGGAATTGCGGATTATTGCGGTGTTTCCAATTCCAAGGTTGAATTTTTATACGAGACTCTGGATTCCAAGCCCATGCATTATGAGATGCTGCTTAACCAAGCTTATCTCTTAGGGTTGAATTATGCCAAGGAACAGCAGTCCTAAGTTAATTATAAGCTTTACGAAGTCGTAAATGCGCTAACTCCATAAAGTGATTTTCACCTTTACGTCTTTCGTATCCGAATTCGGCCGCGGCGTAAAAATAATTAACAACAAAAGCCTACCCTCCAATTGCGGATAGGCTTTTGTTGTATTTTGCGAAGATCCCCGAAATCCCAGGCGGAATTCTTTAAGGAGCGCTATCGTGCTCTTTCTTCAGCATGTTCATCTCAGCTAATGTCATCTCGTTGCACTGCTTGATAAATCCAAGAATCAATTGCAGCTCCTGATCTGTATATTGGGAGATGATTCGGAGTGTTGATTGCATGACCGATTGGAACATAGGTGAAATTTGAGCAGATCCCTCCGGTACGGGCTTGACGACTACGCGTCTTCGATCATTCGGATCCTTGTCCCTAACCACGTAACCTGCTTGCTCCAACCGGTCGATTACACTGGTTACAGCTCCCGTTGTAAGACCGGTTAGCTGTGCCAGCTGTCCGGCTGTAACGGGTCCGGAACGATTCAGGTAATCCAAACATTTGTGATCGGTGGCATTCAACCCTAGCCTTTCAGAGATGAATTGATGAAACATGACGGCGCGTGCGCTGTTTTGCCTTAATTCATACAGTAAATCTTGCTGTAATTTCGAAAGTTCGGTGGAAGGAAAATCTCCACTTGACATACCAGTACCCCCAAGTTAAGATGAATACATCTTAATGAATCAAGATAATTAAATCATCAAGAAAAATAGTGAATTAAGATTTTTCTGGCCCAAGTATATCACAAGTTATCTGAATGACCAAGGGCGACGGGCGGGAAATGATCGCCAATGGCAATAATTGAAAAGTCGGCAAAGGGTTCAAATTCAAGCGAATGGACGTCGGTGAAAAAAATGATGACAAGGAGAAGATGAACGTGGTAATGAAGCATGCGCAGGATATGGACGAAATCGAGTTCCTTTTTCAAAAGTTGAAAACCGCATGGGATCAGGGGGACGGAACGGCTTACGGTTCTTGCTTCACGGAAGATGCCGACTATGTGACGTTTCAGGGAGAACATTTGATGGGGAGAAAAGCGATTGCCGAATCCCATCAAGAACTATGGAGAAGTGTGCTGAGAGGGTCAACGTTAGACGGGGAGATCAAAAATATCCGTTTCATTTCGCCGGAGATGGCGATCTTTCACGGACTTGGGGCCGTCAAATTAAGATGGCAAAAGAATGCCCCAAGCAAGAGAGACTCCATCAATACCAACGTCGTTGTGAAACAGAATGGCAAGTGGATGATAGCGGCATTTCATAATAGCAGGATCTCTGGGCCTAGCCTGATGCAAAAGCTATTCATGAAATTAAGCAAATAACGAGGAAAGGAGCGGGAATCAAGTATAATCCCGAATGGAGTGGGCTAAAGTGTTCCATAATAGGGGTTACATGTATGCAAAAAGTTGTTTAAACAAAGGGGTTTCTTTATGGATGAACGAAGATTTAAGGATTATAAATTAAGCGAGGATATTCTCCGTGCGTTGGATAGCTTGGGATATCAAAAGCCCACGGAAGTTCAAAGCAGCGTGATCCCCTCTGCGCTTGAAAAGAAGGATATGATCGTGAAATCCCGCACGGGCAGCGGAAAAACCGCGGCTTACGGGATTCCGATCTGCGAAATGGTGGAATGGGAAGGGAATCGGCCGCAAGCTTTGATTTTGACGCCGACGCGCGAGCTTGCCGATCAGGTCAAACAGGACATCATGAATATCGGCACATATAAACGCATCAAGGCAATCGCGATTTACGGGAAGCAGCCTTTTGCCAGACAAAAGACGCAACTGACGTACAGAAATCACGTTATCGTCGGTACGCCGGGTCGGGTGATGGATCATATCGAGAAACAAACCATCGACTTGGAGCAAGTGAGGTTTCTTGTCATTGATGAAGCCGACGAGATGCTGAACATGGGATTTATTGAACAGGTGGAGAAAATTATCCGCGAACTGCCTAAGGACCGTATGACCATGCTTTTCTCCGCGACGCTGCCCAAAGATGTCAAGAATTTATGCCACCGATTTATGAATCATCCGTTGGATATCGAGATAAAGAGCGAAGGGAAAGCGACAAATCAAATCGAGCATTCGCTCTATATGGTGAAGGACGAGAACAAACTCCATTTACTCCGGGCCGTCACCGTGGTCGATAATCCGGACAGTTGTATTATCTTTTGCCGAACACAGACCAGAGTCGAGATTGTGTTTCAAGAATTAGACAAGTGGGGATACCCATGTAACAGAATTCATGGGGGAATGGAGCAGGACGAACGCTCGCAAGTGATGAACGCGTTCAAGCAAGGGGAATTCCGCTATTTGATTGCGACGGATGTAGCCGCGAGAGGAATTGATATCGAAAGCATCAGTCTTGTACTTAACTACGACCTTCCGTTAGAGAATGAAAGCTATGTGCACCGGACGGGTCGAACGGGAAGGGCCGGCCATTCCGGGAAAGCGATCTCCTTCGCGACGCCGAATGAGGAGAAATTCGTTCTCAGCATTGAAAAATATATCGGGTTCGAGATACCTAGGAAAACAATTCCTTCAAAAGAAGCGGTGACACAGGGGAAGGCTGCTTTCGAAGCGAAGATGAGGAAGCAGACAGCCATTAAAAAGGACAGGAACTCCCTAGCGGGTCAAGTCATGAAGCTGTATTTTAACGGTGGGAAGAAAAAGAAGATTAGAGCTGTGGACTTTGTCGGCACCATTGCCAAAATCGAAGGCGTATCTGCGGAGGACATCGGGATTATCACGATAGAGGATAATGCCTCCTATGTGGATATTCTCAACGGCAAAGGCCGCCTGGTGCTTCATATGATGAAGGATACAACGATCAAAGGAAAACTTCTTAAGGTGCAAGAAGCGGACAGGAAATAATGCACAGCCTAAGATATGGCCTCGGCGACGACTCGCCGGGTCTTTTCGTAACGGGGTAAGTTTGATTATTCGCTGTTAGGACTGTTACGGTGACCCGTACCACAATGATCTCGAATGCTTGCCTTTCGGCGCTGGCTGTGTTATGATAAAAACAGTTATTTAAATGAAAACCAATTCACATATTGAAAAGGGTCTCATTTTATGATGGTACTTTTTTCAATGTGTGAATTTTTTTATTTTAACGGAAAATGATCATGTTAAATTTATTTTTGGAGGTAACAAATATGCAAACAGGTACAGTGAAATGGTTCAACAGTGAAAAAGGCTTCGGGTTTATTGAAGTCGAAGGCGGGAACGACGTTTTCGTACATTTTAGCGCGATCCAAGGCGATGGGTACAAATCGTTGGACGAAGGTCAACGAGTTCAGTTCAATGTGGTACAAGGTAATCGCGGACCGCAAGCAGAGAACGTTACAAAAATTTATTAAGCTAAAGCGAGGCTGCTCCTAAAACGTTGGGAGCAGCCTTTTCTTTTTGAAGGAGCCAATACATTTCTGAAAGGGAGTGGGTCAGTGTTTTTTAATCAACAGCAGCTGCAACATCAGGTTGATTTTGACAATGCAGTATTCACGGGAGTACCTATTTCCGTCTGGCGGGAGAATCAGTATATCGATTTTGGTGGAAAAATGTCCAAACATGACGATGTGGCGGTATATATTGAAGGCGGTTATTTCCTAAAGAGCGGATTTCGTTTTATTGTAAGGCTGGAAGGCTAAATTATGTTTTTCAGCTTCAATGGCCTCGGAATAATCTAATCGAAAATATTGGCCAAAGTCATTTATAAAGGTGAGATGAAAACATGAAAATCCAACTTTGGTTTACTGCTAACGGAAAACAGGCAATCAACGAATTTGAGAACCATGAGCTGATTGAATCCTTTTCCCGACATATGAAAACATTAACTAGGGCTTGCTGAACAAGATTCGTTCCATTTACACCCAACGTAAGTCTCTAAACCCAAGCA